>CAYZKE010000123.1:6368-8209 GCA_964478505.1 uncultured Loktanella sp. | reverse complement strand
ATGGTCGGGGCGGAGAGATTCGAACTCCCGACCCTCTGTTCCCAAAACAGATGCGCTACCAGGCTGCGCTACGCCCCGAACCATGGCGTGTCTTTAGCCCCCCGAAACTGATTTGAAAAGCCCTAATTGCCGCCGTTTTGCACACAGGGCAAAATAGCGTCATTCCCAAAGCTGGGGTGTTGCATCACGTCGCCCACAGCGATGCCCAAGCGGGAAGAAAGGCCGCCATTGATCTCCAAGACCATCTGCACACCGTCGCCCCCCGAGATCGATGTCGTGTCTCCGGGAATCGCATTTTCATGGATATGTAGGATTTCACCTCTCGGGCTCGTAAACAGCATATCAAGAGGAATCAGCGTATTCTTCATCCAGAAGCTCACGGTTTGGGGCTGGTCGTAGACAAAGAGCATCCCCGAGAGCAAAGGCATCTCTTCCACGAACATGAGCCCCTGCGCGCGTTCGCGCGCATCATCGGCCACGTCGATGGTAAAGGTCGCCTGACCAAAATCACCCTTGATCGTGATACGGTCGTCAGCACATGTTGCCCACAGCGGCGCTGCCGCCACCATGATCACCCCTACAAAACTGGCTAGCTTCACTTGGCTGCTGCCTCCCAGCCGATGACTTCGATGGCCATGCGGCCACGTTCGCCATCTACCATGCGCAATCCAACTGCCTCGCCTGATTGCAGGTCGGACAGACCGGATCGCCGCAACACTTCGACATGCACAAAAACATCTTCGCTCTTGCCGAAGACATTCGCAAAACCAAAGCCCTTGCCCTTGTCAAACCACTTCACCCGTGCGGGCTCGATCGGCCGACTGGCAATATCTTCAGCCGTAAACTCGACCATATCACGTAACGGCAAAGCTTCTTCACTGGCTGGCGGTGTAATTGAAAGCACTTCCGTTGCCTGCAATCCCCGCTGGGTATCCTGCACCATAATTGTAATTTCAGAGCCGTCTACAACCGACCCCTGACCGAAATTCCGCAACACATTCGCATGCAGCAAAATATCGGGTCCACCCTCTTCAGAGATAACAAACCCAAATCCCTTGGTGGGATCGAACCATTTCACCTGGCCCAGTACCTTACGCGGCGTACCGGTATCCTGCATTTCCATAATGTTTTCCTTTAGAACAGCGGCAATTGCCTTGCCGCTATCCGTATTTGTCTATCGCCCCAACCGAGACATCGAGACCACCAAACTAGCCCATAAGCCTTCTTCCAAGACGTTACGGTGACAGTCGGGTAATCTCCCAATCTTGGTCAACTTCACTGCGCGACCACCGAAACCGGTCGTGCAAACGAAATGCGCCATCAGACCAAAACTCGATTTCCAGAGGCACAATCCGGAAACCGCCCCAAAAAGGTGGCCGTTCCGGGTCCGCACCTTTTTGTATCGTTACTTTTGCAACCTCAGCCATCAGCGACGCACGCGACGCCAAAGGACGAGACTGTTGTGATGCCCATGCTCCAACTCGGCTTTTTAAGGAGCGCGACTTGTAATACGCATCAGCGATTGGGCCGTCCTCTTTCGAGACAAGCCCACGCACCCGTATCTGCCTTGCGAGTGATTTCCAATGCAAAACGAACGCAGCCTTGCCAGATTGCGCGATTTCCTGCGCTTTCTGGCTCTCATAATTAGTGTAAAAGACGAACGCGTCTACTTCGATGTCTTTCAAAAGCACCATACGCACGTTCGGCATGCCGTTTTGATCGACTGAAGAAAGTGCAATCGCGTTAGGGTCACTGGGTTCCGATTCAGCAGCCGCTTCAAGCCATTCCTGCGCAATAACAAACGGGTCTGCCCCCGCAAATATGCCGCCACGGTCAGACAT
>CAYZKE010000123.1:0-6268 GCA_964478505.1 uncultured Loktanella sp. | reverse complement strand
TGGGGCAAGTTGGACTTCATCGTACATGCAATTGGTTTTTCAGATAAAAACGAATTGCGTGGCCGTTATGTCGATACCACCCGCGGCAACTTTCTGACATCCATGGATATTTCGGTTTATTCCTTTACGGCCGTTGTGCAGCGCGCCGAAAAGATGATGACAGATGGTGGCTCCTGCCTAACGCTGACCTATTATGGCGCCGAGAAAGTCATGCCACATTACAACGTCATGGGCGTGGCCAAAGCCGCGCTTGAGGCCTCGGTCCGGTATCTGGCCGAGGATCTTGGCAAGGATAAGATTCGCGTCAACGCAATCAGTGCAGGCACGATCAAGACACTGGCAGCTTCGGGCATAGGTGATTTCCGTCTGATCATGAAGTGGAACGAGTATAACTCGCCCTTGCGCCGCACCGTCACACAAGAAGAAGTTGGCAATTCCGCGCTTTATTTGTTGTCAGATTTGGGCAGCGCTGTAACTGGCGAAGTCCTGCACGTGGATGCAGGGTATCATGTCGTCGGCATGAAGGCCGTAGACGCCCCCGATATCACCAAGGAATAGGACCGCGCGCTATGACCGACCGTTTGCCACATGAAAAAGGGTTCCATATCAGTTGGGACCAGATCCACCGTGACAGCCGCGCCTTGGCATGGCGCCTTGATGGCAAAGGCCCCGACAATGGCGCATGGCGCGCCGTTGTTGCCATCACGCGGGGCGGCATGGCCCCTGCGATGATTGCAGCCCGCGAACTGGATATCCGCACTGTCGATACCATCAGCGTAAAAAGCTATGACCATCAGGATCAATCGGAAGCCAGCGTGCTGAAAGCCCCTGATACGGAACTGATGGGTGATGGCACCGGTATTCTGATCATTGATGATCTGGTGGATAGCGGCAAGACACTGGAACTGGTCCGCAAAATGTACCCCAAAGCACATTTCGCCACGGTCTATGCCAAGCCAAAGGGCCGCCCGCAGGTTGACACATTCATCACCGAAGTCAGCCAGGACACATGGATCTTCTTTCCATGGGACATGGCCCTGCAATATGTTGAACCCTATCGCGGCAAGGACTGATCCCGCGTTATTATCGGCCTGAAAATATCCCCGCCGGAGGCTCCGCCATCTCGACCGCGCGCCACCGCCCAGTTTTGGTGAACCATGTCTGACAGCCGCACAGCAAACACCTTTCCGCCTCCTGTCATGGAGGCGCGGCGCTGGCTGTCAGGTGTCACCCATCCGGCTGACCGCCCGCTTTTGAACGTCAGTCAGGCGGCCCCTGTCGATCCGCCCCCCGCGCCTTTGCGCGAAGCGATGGCGGAGATCGTTCTGAACGACGCGGACGCGCATCTTTACGGCCCTGTCCTCGGCCTGCCCGCATTGCGGGCGGAAGTCGCCGCACAGTGGAGCACCAGCTATGGCGGAAATATCGCCGCAGATCAGGTCGCAATCACGTCAGGGTGCAATCAAGCGTTTGCAGCCGCTATTGCAACACTCTGCACCGAGGGTGACGAGGTAATTGTCCCCGTCCCATATTACTTCAACCACCGGATGTGGCTGGATATGTCAGGCGTCAAAACAGTTCCGTTGCAGGCAGGCGAGGGGATGATTCCGCAAGCAGCCGATGCCGCGAAACTGATCACCGCCAAAACCCGCGCCATTGCTTTGGTCAGCCCCAACAACCCTTGCGGCGTGGAGTATCCCTCTGCTGTCCTGCACGCCTTCCGTGATCTGGCGCGCGCGCATGGCATCGCCCTCATTGTCGATGAAACCTACCGCGATTTTGACAGCCGCACGGGCGCTCCACATGATTTGTTCGCGGACGCCGCCTGGGATGACACGCTGATCCAGCTTTACTCCTTTTCAAAGGCGTACCGGCTGACCGGTCACCGCATTGGTGCCGTTGTCGCCAGCCCCGCACGTTTGGCCGAGATCGAAAAGTTCCTCGACACCGTCACGATCTGCCCAAACCAACTGGGCCAGCGTGCCGCCCTTTGGGGGATGCAGAACCTCGGCGCGTGGCTGGCCGGCGAGCGCCTCGAAATCCTCGACCGGCGCGCGGCGATTGAAGAGAATTTCGATCTGCTCGCGGACAAAGGCTGGGAGCTTTTGGGCTGTGGCGCATATTTTGCCTATGTGAAGCACCCGTTTGCCATGTCTTCCGCTGATCTTGCACCGATTCTGGTCAAGGAGGCCGGCGTTCTGCTGCTGCCCGGCACCATGTTCATGCCCGATGATGTCGCAGGCGGCGACAGCCAGTTGCGGATCGCTTTTGCCAACATCGACCGCGCAGGTGTCGAAACCCTGTTCAACAGGCTGTCACTGCTGGAACTCTAGCCCTTGCACCGCCGCGTCCGGCCCCTTATTCAGACGCAAACCAGCGGGTGGAGCGGCAACAAATGGCAAAAAAAGACAAACCTCGTTATGGCGCATGGATCATTGTCGGCGTTATTCTTGTAGGCCTTGCAGGCTTTGGCTCGGGCGGCCTGAGCGGGAACATCCGCAACATCGGCACAGTGGGTGATAAAGAGGTAAGTGTTGCCTCGTACCAGCGCGCCCTGAACGATCAAATTCGCGCGGTATCTGCCCAGTTTGGCCAACAGATTACTTTCCAGCAGGCGCAGGCCTTTGGCATTGACCAGCTTGCGCTTAATCAGGTCGTGTTGCTGCGGACGCTGGATAACGAAGCAGACCAGCTGGGAATTTCGATTGGCGACCAACGGGTGTTCGAACGGTTGCGGGCGATCCCGTCGTTTCAGGGTGCCGGCGGCTTTAACCGCGAAACCTATCGCCTCGCACTTCAGCAATCAGGCCAGTCCGCAGCCGAGTTCGAGGCAGGCATCCGCGAAGAAACAGCCCGCACCCTGCTGCAAGGCGCTGTCGTCAGCGGCGTACCTGCACCGCAGGCCTATGCAGATGCCATGGTGCAGTATATGAGCGAAAGCCGTGATATCACTTGGGCCGTCGTGGACGCCGAAGACCTGACCGCGCCTGTCCCCGGTGCAACCGAAGCTGCACAACAGGAATACTATGACGCAAACCCCGCCGAATTCACCCTGCCCGAGGCCCGCAATATTACCTACGCATGGCTGACGCCCACGATGATTCTTGACGACATGGTCGTTCCTGATGAGGCGGTGGAGCGTCTGTACAATGAACGGATTGCCGAATTCGTCCAGCCCGAGCGCCGTCTGGTCGAGCGTCTGGTCTATCTGGATGCCGACCGTGCCGAGGAAGCGATGGCGCGGCTCAATGCAGGCGAAACCACCTTTGAGGAACTGGTCGTAGAGCGTGGCCTGTCGCTCACAGACGTCGACCTTGGCGATGTCAGCAAGGAAGACCTGCGCGCCGCAGGTGACGCCGTCTTTGCCGCCGATACTGGCGATGTCGTGGGGCCGTTCAACTCGCGCCTCGGCCCTGCCCTGTTCCGCATGAATGCCGTCCTGTCCGAGCAAGTGACGACATTGGAAGAGGCGACACCGGATCTGCGCGAGGAATTGGCGGCAGATGCCGCGCGTGACTATATCAACGACCGCACCGATGCGATCATCGACCTGTTGGCGGGCGGCGCGTCCATGGCCGATCTGGCAGAACGCACGGAAATGGAACTTGGCACCGTGAACTGGACACCGGACACGATTGACGGGATCGCCGCCTATGACGCCTTCCGCGATGCAGCGGCCACCGTTCAGGAAGGTGCCTTCCCCGAAATCATCGACCTTGCGGATGGCGGTATTTTTGCTCTGACACTGGAAGGCATCACCCCGCCGACACTGCAACCGCTTGAGGATGTGCGGGATGCAGTCGCGCAAGCGTGGGAGGAGCAGGCCCGCCAGGAGGCAATCCTTGCAAGAGCCGAGGAGATTTCCGCTGATATCCTGCCCCTTACGGGCTTTGACACGCTGGGCCTTGACCCTGCGATCGATCAAGGTCTGACACGCCGGAGCTTTGTGGAGGGCACACCCCCCAACTTCAATGATGTGCTGTTCGACATGTCGATTGGCGAGGTTCGCGTCGTGGACGCCTTTGATCGCGCCCTGATCGTCCGTCTGGACAATATCGCGGCCCCTGACCTGACCGATCCGTCGGTCATCGCACAGCGCGATGCGCTGGCAGAAAACGCGCGTGCCGGAATCGCACAGGATATCTTTGACGCTTATGCAACGTCAGTGCAGCAACGCACCGAGACATCGCTGAACCAGCAAACCATCAACGCGGTCAACGCGCAATTCTAAGGCAGCCCTATGGCACTCTTGCCCGATTACAACAGTTTCGCCGCACAATATGACGCGGGCGCCAGTCAGGTGGTTTACACACGGATCGCGGCCGATCTGGACACGCCTGTGTCCTTGATGCTGAAACTGTCCGGTGCGGGCAAAAACGCCTTTATGCTCGAAAGCGTGACCGGCGGCGAAGTCCGCGGGCGTTATTCCATCGTCGGCATGAACCCCGATCTGGTCTGGGAATGTCGCGGCACCACATCGCGGGTCAACCGCACCGCCCGCTTTGATGACGATGCATTCGAAGACATGGCCGAAGATCCGCTGACCGCACTGCGGGCATTGATCGCCGAATCGCGCATTGATCTGCCTGATGGTCTGCCTGCGGCATCGGCAGGGCTTTTCGGGTACTTGGGCTATGACATGATCCGTCTGGTCGAGCATCTTCCCGATGTGAACCCCGACCCCCTTGGCCTTCCGGATGCCATGATGCTGCGCCCCTCGGTCGTTGCGGTACTGGACGGGGTCAAAGGCGACGTGATCCTTGTGGCGCCCGCCTATGTGACGCCGGGCGTGTCCGCCCGCGCGGCCTATGCGCAAGCGGCAGAGCGTGTGATGGACGCACAGCGCGCCCTCGAGCGCCCGATGCCCAGCGAAGCCCGTGATCTGGCAGAACCTGCGCAGGTGGCACCGCCTGTCTCGAATTTCGCGCATGAGGCCTATCTGGCCGCTGTTGAGAAGGCCAAGGAATACATCCGCGCCGGTGACATCTTTCAGGTGGTCCCGTCCCAGCGCTGGACGCAGGATTTCGTGGAGCCCCCTTTCGCGCTCTACCGGTCACTGCGGCGCACGAACCCGTCGCCTTTCATGTTCTTTTTCAATTTCGGTGGCTTTCAGGTGATCGGGGCCAGCCCCGAGATCCTTGTGCGTGTCTTCGGCAAAGAGGTCACAATCCGCCCCATCGCAGGCACCCGCCCGCGCGGTGCAACCCCCGAAGAAGACAACGCGAACGAAGCCGATCTGATGGCCGACCAGAAAGAACTGGCCGAGCATCTGATGCTGCTTGATCTGGGCCGCAATGACACCGGCAAGGTCAGCAAAATCGGCACCGTCCGCCCGACCGAGCAATTCATCGTCGAGCGCTACAGCCATGTCATGCACATCGTCTCCAACGTGGTGGGTGAACTCGCAGAAGATCAGGATGCGCTGAGCGCATTCTTTGCAGGCATGCCCGCCGGTACCGTGTCGGGGGCACCCAAGGTCCGGGCAATGGAGATCATTGACGAGCTGGAACCCGAAAAACGCGGCGTCTATGGCGGCGGGTGCGGATACTTCAGCGCCAACGGCGACATGGATATGTGCATCGCGCTGCGCACAGCCGTGTTGAAGGACGAAAAGCTTTATATTCAGGCCGGTGGCGGCGTGGTCTATGACAGTGACCCCGAGGCTGAATATCAGGAAACCGTGCATAAATCGAACGCCATCCGCAAAGCTGCCGCCGACGCCACAATGTTTCGCGGGTCCGGCAACTGACGCGCCATAACTAGACGCGTTTTCCGCATGCAACACGTCGCGCAATGCCGACATTGCTGATGTCATCGAGACCTCCACAAGGAACGATCACAACGTTGGCAATTCGGAGTTTTCTGCCCTGACAGATTTTTTAGTCTGTTGAGCGTTTTGATCGCTCACGCCGAAATTTCCAGACGAAAAACAGAATAAAACACACACCTCCTAAAGCAAAAGGAGCCACCAATTTTAAGTCCGTCAATAGGCAGCAAGCGTTGTATCTATTGAGGAATTCGTCGTTCCACTCTTCAAAACCACCATAGGTAAATGTGTAACCTTTAGCGATTTGAAGTATCAGCCAGCTTATCAGCAAGAGAACGATACCAAGCGCGAGAGACAACCACTTCATAGTGGAAGTGTACGCGTACCTTCTTCGCGCCTTTCACAGTGATGCGGTTTGCCTTTCGGATCGGATACGTAGCTTAGAAGCCTATACAGCCCAACGCGTGTCACTATTCGCCCTGTGACAGCAAAATTGCCGAC
>CAYZKE010000122.1:0-8221 GCA_964478505.1 uncultured Loktanella sp. | reverse complement strand
CGCCTGATGCCGCATTTGCACCTGTCCTTGCAGCATGGCGACGATATGATCCTGAAGCGGATGAAGCGCCGCCACCTGCGCGACGATGCCATCGCTTTTTGCCAGGAGGCGCGGAAACTGCGCCCCGACATGACATATGGCGCCGACATCATCGCAGGCTTCCCGACCGAGACGGACGCGATGTTTGCCAATTCTCTGGCGCTTGTCGCAGAATGCGATCTGACATGGCTGCATGTCTTTCCCTACTCCGCGCGCCCCGGCACGCCTGCTGCGAGGATGCCGCAGGTCAATGGCAAGTTGATCAAAACCCGCGCTGCCGCCTTGCGCGCGGCAGGTGAAGCGCAAGTCGCGCGGCATTTGGCCGCCCAACAGGGCAAGACCCATCAGGTGCTGATGGAAAATGCGCGGATGGGTCGCACCGCGCAGTTCACTGAAGTGGTGTTCGACACGGACCAGCCCGAAAGCCAGATCGTGCAGGCGCAGATCACCGGATTTGCAGGCACGCAGCTGACCGCATGACAACGCTGCCGATCCTTTGGAGCTTTCGGCGCTGCCCCTACGCGATGCGCGCCCGCCTCGCGATCCAGTCCAGCGGTGTGCAGGTTGTATTGCATGAAATCCTGCTACGAGAGAAGCCCGCGCCTTTTCTGGCTGCCTCACCCAAAGGCACGGTGCCTGTGGTTCAGGACGGGGACCGCGTGATTGAGGAAAGCCGCGATGTCATGCTCTGGGCATTGGGCCGCAATGACCCCGAGGGCTGGCTTGATATGCCGCGCGAGGGCCACGCCCTGATCGACCAGAATGACGGTCCGTTCAAAAGCGCCCTGGATCACACCAAATACGCCGTCCGCTTTCCCGACCGCAGTGAAGAAGATGAGCGCGCCAAGGCGATGGTATTCCTCGCCGAATTGAACGACCGTCTTGCGCGGTCCCCATTCCTGATGGGCGACAGGCGCACACTGGCCGATACTGCAATTCTGCCCTTTGTGCGCCAGTTCGCGAATACAGACCGCGCATGGTTTGATGCGCAAGGCTTGGGGCCTTTGACCGCCTGGCTGGATGATTTTCTGGGGTCAGAGCGGTTTCGTGCCGTCATGACGAAATATCCGCCTTGGCAAGAGGGGCAGGATCAGGTCTTGTTTCCCTGACCCTAATAAGGACCACCGCCATGCAGTTGCTCATCTCTCCCGCATCCCCCTTTGTGCGCAAAGCGCGCGTGCTGATCCGCGAAGCAGGCCTCATGGATACGGTGGAAGAGGTGGTCGTTTCGACCTCTGCTTTTCACTCAGCGCCAGAGGTCGTTGCCGCGAATCCCATGGGCAAAATCCCCGCACTGATCCGCGCCGATGGCCCTGCCATCTATGATAGCCGCGTGATTACACGGTTCTTGGATGATCTGGCGGGTGCAAATCTCTATCCGCAAAGCAGCATCTGGGAAATTCTCACGCTGGAAGCCACAGCCGACGCGATCATGGATGCGACTGTTTCCATGGCCTATGAAACACGGCTACGCCCTGCGGACCAACAATCGCCTGACTGGGTTGAGGCGCAATGGGCCAAAGCCGCCCGTGGCATCGCCGCAATCAATAGCCGCTGGATGAGTCACCTGACCGGCCCGC
Organism: uncultured Loktanella sp.; assembly: GCA_964478505.1. Lineage (GTDB taxonomy): Bacteria > Pseudomonadota > Alphaproteobacteria > Rhodobacterales > Rhodobacteraceae > Yoonia. The sequence continues at coordinate 6,602 of CAYZKE010000122.1, read as the reverse complement.
TCAATATCGGACAGATCGCGGTTGCCTGTGCGCTATCCTATATTGATCTGCGGCATGATGCGCGTGGCTGGCGTAACGGAAACGAAGCGCTGGCAAGCTGGCATGCAGAATTCAGCAAACGCGACAGCATGGTTGCGACAAAGGCTGAGTAACAGCGCTAGAAATCGAAGCTGACACCAAAATTGACGGCATTTGTGAAAATGTCGGTTTCAAGCGTGCCGCCACTATCAAGATCAGCACGGTTGGATGAGAACGTGCCCTTGTATTCGCCAAAAACGGACCATTGGTCGTTGATGGGCATGGCGGCACCGGCAAGCAGCGTCGCGGCGGGACCTGTCAATTGATAGCCACTTGTCTCGGAACTGCCGTTGACCACTTCGACATGCGGTACGGCCAACCCGATGCCTCCGCCAACATAGGGCGTCACATCGCCAAGTACGTCATTCCAACGCCGATACGCATTGAGCGTCAGGGTATTCAGACCGTCAGTAAATTCCAGCACCTCGTAGCCGGGTGCCGCGATACCATTGGCGGGGTAAACCTTGTTGTGCGCGAAATCCAATCCATACCCGAATGTGGGCGACTGCCAGCGTGTGGCGCGCACCCCGTAGTAAATCGGCGCCTCGGATGACCGTCCTTCCCAATCCTGGGAAAAGTCATCCGCCCCGATCAATGGATCACGAATCGAGATATCAGACGCTGGCGCGGTCTGTGCGCCGCCATAGATGCTCAACTGCACATCTGCCGTCGCAAGGGCAGGTGCAGTCATGGCACAAAGGCAAATAGCAAGGGCACGGCGCATGGCAGCTTGTCCGAAATGAGTGGCACCTATCTGGCGTAGAGACCTGCCACAAAGCTGACAATAAAACACTAACGCCCAGTGGTGCGTTACCGCCAGCATGTGGCGTCACCGACACAAATAGCCGTATTTTATCGGAAAATCCCGCCACACAATTGCCACAGTTGGGCAAAGTCCAGGATCTTCGGCAGTAAGCTGGGGCTAGAATTCCAAAACTAGACACAGGTGATTCTTCGTGCATGTTTAACGAAGTCTTCGCCGTTAGCGCATAACAGGACTGTCTTGTGGGCCTGCGCCCGATTGTCCGCTGGACCTTGAATGGTTTGATAGTTAAACAGCGCACAAATTGACTGACCGAACTGTCGGTCTATTTTCTCGTGCGGGCATAGAGCCCATCAAAAGAATCGGAGATGCATCCAGTGTCACATGCAGATGATCATCAGGGCACACGCCGCGACTTTCTTTATTACGCAACCGCTGGTGCGGGTGTTGTAGTATCGGGCGCCGCAGTTTGGCCACTGGTAAACCAGATGAACCCTTCCGCCGATGTTTTGGCGCTCGCCTCAATTCGCGTTGATGTAAGTGGTGTTGCGCCCGGCACGCAATTGACTGTGCTTTGGCAAGGTAAACCTGTTTTCATTCGGTCGCGTACCGAAGAGGAAATCGAGGCAGCGCGCGCTGTTGATGTCGCCGACCTGCCAGACCAGAGCGCCGAGAACGCAAACCTGCCACAGGGCGGTCCTGCAACGGATGAAAACCGCGCACTGACCGAAGATGGCGTTTGGTTGGTCCAGATGGGCGTATGTACGCACCTTGGCTGTGTACCATTGGGTAATGCCGGTGATTTTGGTGGCTGGTTCTGCCCGTGCCACGGATCACACTATGACACTTCGGGACGGATTCGCCGCGGCCCAGCGCCACGCAACCTGCCTGTTCCTCTTGCGTCCTTTGTAGACGAAACAACTATTCAACTCGGTTAAGGAGAGAAACCCATGGGCGGAATTCCCCACGACCATTACGAACCAAAGTCCGGCGGCGAAAAGTGGCTACATAGCCGCCTGCCAATTGTCGGCTTGATGTACGACACCCTAATGCTCCCTACACCCAAGAACCTGAACTGGATGTGGATCTGGGGTATCGTACTTGTTTTCACCCTCGTGCTGCAGATTGTTACCGGTATCGTGCTGGTGATGCACTATGTGCCGCACGTTGATATGGCCTTTGCTTCGGTCGAGCATATCATGCGCGACGTTAACGGCGGCCATATGATCCGCTACTTCCACCAGAACGGCGCGTCGCTGTTCTTTGTGGCCGTTTACGCACACATCTTCCGTTCGCTGTACTACGGTTCATACAAATCACCACGCGAAGTGACATGGATCGTGGGCATGTTGATGTATGTCCTGATGATGGGCACGGCCTTTATGGGTTACGTGCTGCCATGGGGCCAGATGTCGTTCCACGGTACAGCCGTTATCACAGGTCTGTTCGGCGCGATCCCGTTCATCGGTGAAAGCGTACAGATCTGGCTGCTTGGCACACCTAACGGCGCGATTGCACAGCCTGCGCTGAACCGCTTCTTCTCGCTGCACTATCTGCTGCCCTTCATCCTGTTGGGTCTGACAATCGTGCACGTCTGGGCTTTCCACACCACGGGCAACAACAACCCGACGGGTGTTGAGGTACGTCGTACATCCAAAGAAGATGCCGCCAAAGATACACTGCCGTTCTGGCCTTACTTCGTGATCAAGGACCTCTTCGCGCTGGCAGTCATTCTGGCCGTGTTCGTGGCAGTTGTCGGCTTTATGCCAAACTACCTTGGCCACCCGGATAACTACATCCCTGCCAACCCGCTGGCGACACCATCGCACATCGTGCCCGAATGGTACTTCCTGCCGTTCTATGCTGTGCTGCGTGCGTTCGACCAAGACGTTTGGCTGGTGATTGCAGTGAACTGGATCACATTCGGCATCATCGACGCCAAGTTCTTTGGTGTGATCGCGATGTTCGGTGCGATCGTCGTAATGGCGCTGGCTCCATGGCTGGACACATCGTCGGTACGCTCTGGCCGTTACCGTCCGATGTTCAAGTGGTGGTTCTGGCTCTTTGCCGTAAACTTCGTCCTGCTGATGTGGGTTGGCGCGCGTCCAGCTGAGGGTATCTATCCTTACATCGCGCTGATCGGTTCGACATATTGGTTTGCCTACTTCCTGGTAATCCTGCCGCTCTTGGGCGTGATCGAAAAGCCGACCACTCCACCAGCAACCATCGAAGACGACTTCAATGCGCACTACGCGCCGAAAGGTGACGGCGCTACGCCCGTCGCCAGCCCGGCCGAGTGAGAAAGGACGAATAGTAATGTTCCGTAAACTATCACTCACCGCAGCTATGGCGCTTGCCCTAACCGCAGGGCAGGCCACCGCCGCAGAACTTGAGATCGAAGTCACCGACTACGATTTCTCGTTCGAAGGCCCATTCGGCAGCTATGACCAGATGCAACTCCAGCGCGGCCTTCAGGTCTACACAGAGATCTGTTCTGCCTGTCACGGCCTGGAATTCGTCGCATTCCGCAACCTGTCTGACGAAGGCGGCCCCGGGCTTCCTGAAGACCAGATGCGGGCCTACGCCGAGTTCTACGAAGTCTTCGATCAGTCCCTGTTTGATGGCGAGGGCGATTTCCGCCCGGCAACGCCAGCAGACAAGTTCCCTGAATCGAGCCTGTCCAACGCACCTGACCTCAGCCTGATGGCAAAGGCGCGTGCGGGCTTCAGCGGGCCCTACGGTACAGGCATTAGCCAGTTCGTAAACGGCATGGGCGGCGCGGAATACATCGCGTCATTGATGACCGGCTACCATGAAGAGCCTGAGTGCGCGCTGGAAGGCGAGCCAATGGACGGTTTCTATAATGTGGCCTTCGCAGCTGGCGGTTTCCCTGAAAGCTGTAAAGACGAACATGGCAAGCACAAGGTGCCTGGCTCATGGATTGCGATGTCACAGCCACTTTGGGGCGACGATGTTGACTATGCAGACGGCGCCTCGACTGATCTCGAAGCCGTATCGCAAGACGTCGCTGCGTTCCTGATGTGGACAGCCGAGCCTAAGCTGGTCGCGCGCAAGCAGGCCGGTTTGACCGGTGTTCTGTTCCTGACAGTTCTGTCCGTGCTGCTGTATCTGACAAACAAGCGTCTTTGGGCACCACACAAGCACAAAGACTAAGTCAAACAGAACAACAAACACAAAGGCCCGCCATAATGGTGGGCCTTTTGCATTCCGTAAGGTGGATCTTGATCCACCTTACCCCAAATAGGCTCTGAGCGCGGCCGGCGGATCGTTAAACAACACATCTGTTGCAACCGGCGCATGCACGACGCTCACATCCACCAGAGCAACCATATCCGCGATGCGGCGTGCATCAGCCGGATCATGGGTGACCATCACGACAGTCTTTCCTGCCGCAACCAGCTTGGATTTCACCAGATCGAGCATTTCATCCTTAAGTGCGGGGCCAAGGGCCGAAAAGGGTTCATCCAGCAAAACGACAGGCCGGTCTGCCACAAGAACGCGTGCCAGAGCTACGCGGCTTTGCTGCCCGCCTGATAAGGCGGCAGGGCTGCGATCCCCTAAACCTGCAAGCCCGACCTCAGCAAGGGCCGCAGTGACCTGCTCTTGCTGTGCGACGGTCAACCGCAGGTCCGGCCGCAGCCCCAAACCGACATTCTGCGCCACGGTCAAATGTGGAAACAGGTTATTGTCCTGAAAAAGCATGCTGATCGGCCGCTGACCGGGCGCCGCACCCGTCACATCAACATCGTCAATGATGACGCGACCAGACACAGGCGCAAGAAATCCACCCAGACCCGCCAAAAGCGTCGACTTCCCCGCGCCGGACGGCCCGATCAAAGCCACCACTTTTCCCCGCGCGAACACAACATCCGCACACAAAGAAAATGCGCCTTGCTGCAGGACCAGATTTTCACATCTCAACACGACCACGCCCCCATCGGTCACAGATCCAGAACAGCGCAAAACTCAGCACCACCAGCAACAGCGCCGCACTTGCCGCTGTCTCCATCCGGTATGCACCCATCAAACGATACATCGCCAGCGGCAAGGTTTCTTGCCCTTGCCCCGCGAACAAGGCAATGACCCCCAGATCGCCCATCGACAATGCCGCCGCCAAACCCGCTGCAAACCCCAGCGGACGCCGCAAGCGGGGCAGAACAACCCATCGCAGCCACGTCCATCCGCGCATATCCAATCCCAGCCCCAAACGACCATAGCTTTCATTGATCTGGGTGACCGAAGGCGCAATCGATCTTAGCGCAAAAGGTAAAGCGAGTGTTGCGTTCACAAGCATGGTCACCAGCAACGCGATGTCAGCCGGACGAACAAAGGGAAACACGATCAAGAAAGCACCCGTCCCGACAACCAATCCAGACGCGGCGAGCGGCATGACACCGATCACAGACACCATCACACCACCACGCAAAGCCAACGCCAAAGCCATCAAGACACAAAGCGCCGCCGAGCCGATGGCGACGTAAAGCGACCGTAACGCCGCTGCCCAAACCGTTGCAGGCATGTCGGCGAAGGCGGGCAGCCCGCGGACCACGATCATCCCCAAGGGCAGCAGCAGAAAAAGTGCGGCCATGGCGATTACAGCGTAATCCACCACAGGCCGCGGCAAATCCCAACGCTGCACGACACGGTCCATGCCGGCACCCATCGGATCATTTCCTGTCACCCCCCACGCCAGAGCGGCAGCCACCACACAAAGCCCGAACTGGATGCAGGCCAGCAACGCCGCCCGGCCCAGATCGAAATCGAACCGGACCGCCTGATAGATCGCCAGTTCGACTGTCGTTGCCCGCGGCCCGCCGCCCATCGTCAGGGCAACCGCAAAACTGGTCAGACAAATCAGAAAGATAACCAGAAACGTACTTGGTACGACAGCGCGAAGCATCGGCCATTCGAGTAACCTGCCAACCGGCGCATTCAGGGACGCCGCAAGGCGAAACCGCTCGGCGGGGATTGAGAGCCAGCCCTGCAGAATAAACCGCACCGCCAAGGGCATGTTAAAGAACACGTGGGCCAGCACCACACCGTGTAAACCGAAAATCGAAACAGGCTGAAACCCCAGCCAGACCAGGCCATCATTCAAAAGACCGCCGCGGCCAAAAATCGCCAGAAGACCAAGTACCGCGACAATGACCGGCAGAAGGAATGGTGCCCCGAGCAGGGTAATCAGCAAATCCCGCCCGTAGAAACCACGCCGTGCCAAAGCCCGCGCTACAGGAATGGCAAGCTGGACACTCAGCAACGCAGACAGAACCGCCTGTACAAGCGTAAACCGGACGGCCGCCCAATCCGCAGGAGCCAGACCGCCCCCCCATTCGGCACGCCAGCCAACAGCGGCCAACGTGCCAAGGGTGAGCACAAGCACCAGCGCCGCAGCTGCGACGCCGGGCCAGCGCGGCGTTACTGGGACAAGGCTGTGCGCCATTCGTCCAATGCCGCATCACGCATGGCGGCTGCATCTTCCGGTGACAACAAGAGTGATGTTTCAGGCGTCATCAAAGTCTCGAACCCGTCAGGCAGGCCCGCAGCCGGAATGACCGCAGGATACATCCAGTTTGTTGTGGGAATCACGCTTTGGAACGCGTCCGACACCATGAAGGTCAGGAATTGATCCGCCAGTTCCGGCTGATCGGTGCCTGCGACTTTGCCCGCCACTTCGACCTGCATGTAGTGCCCTTCATCAAAGGCCCATGCGACCTTGCTGTCATCTTCCTCGGCAATCAGG
>CAYZKE010000121.1:0-8276 GCA_964478505.1 uncultured Loktanella sp. | reverse complement strand
CGATGGTCAGCGCCTTGCCCGCCTGCCCCTTGCGCGCCATCGGATAGCCGTCGAAACTGGTGGCAACGGTCCCTGCCACGCCGGGCGCATTCAGCAGGATCGACGAGGTCGAGCCGCCAAAGATCGCACCATAATAGACACCAGCCAACAGGATCAGCGCCGCCGCCGGATCACCCAAGGTGATCGCAACAGGGATCATGATCGCGATAATCGACATAGGGCCCAGCCCCGGCAACATGCCGATGAATGTCCCGATCAGACAACCGAACACCACCATGAGGATGTTCTGGACAGAAAAGGCCGCTTCAAGGCCAATCATAATTCCTTCAAGCATTGCCTACATCCCCATGAAAAACGGAAACGGACGCAAGAAGATGCCAAGCACCTCTTGGACCAGATACCACACAAAACCGGTGGCGAAGACCGCAACGGGGATCATGATGTGAAACTTGCGCTCACCCAGGATCGCGCTGCCGGCCACCAGAAAGACGGTGGTCGAGATCAGAAAACCCGCAGGCCGCAGCATCAGCGCGTAAAGCACCATCAGCGCCAGCAGCATCAGCGCCTGACCGAGTTTGTATTCATGCAAACGGCGATAGTTGATTTCAGTGGCCGAGGGGCCCGCGTCGCTGTCGTCGGTCTTTTCCAGACCCAAAAGCACAACCAGACCAACGATAATCCCAAGGACGGCCAGCACCTTTGGAAAGGTCGAGGGCCAGACAGGGTTACGTTGCATAAAGGGTGGAAGAAGCTGATCCATCGTAAAGAATGCGGCATAGCCATAAACGCAGCAAAATAAGACAAAGATCAGCGCGATCCAACGATCCAGCGCCATGAATTCCCCTCCCTGAAAATTCGTGTAGTGAAACCGTCCCGCATGATTGCGGGACGGTAAGGTATTGCGGCTTAGCTTTTAGAGAAAGCCGAGTGTCCGCATCAGGTCACCAATTTCCTTTTCCTGGTTGTCCAGGAATGCGCGGAAGTCTTCACCGTTGTTGTAGATATTGACCCAGCCGTTACGCGCGCGGACTTCTTCCCACTCGGGTGTGTCGTACATCGCAGCAATGGCGGCCTGCATTTTCGCAACCTGTTCGTCCGCCAAACCGGGTGCCCCGAAGAAGCCGCGCCAGTTGATGAATGTGGTATCAAGACCCTGCTCGATCATTGTGGGCGCGCTGTCATATGCAGGCACACGCTCGGGAGATGTCACGCCAAGAATGCGGACTTCGCCTTGGTCGGCCAGTGCAATCGCCTCGGAGAATCCGGTTGAGAGCGCCTGAATTTCACCCGACAGCAGGCCTGCCATGGCAGCACCACCAGCGTCATATGGGATGTAGTTGAAAGCTGTGGGGTCTTCGCCAGCGGCCTGCATTACAGATGCCGCAACTAGGTGGTCAAGCCCGCCGGGCACAGACCCACCGCCAACGGCGAAGCCCATGCCGTCTTCGCGGTACGCAGCCAGCAGATCATCCATCGACTGGATCGGGCTGTCGGTGCTGACAACAATCGCCGCATAGTCACCAACGGTGCCCGCGATCAGTGTCAGGTCACGATAGCTTTGTGGAAACACGCCTGTGAGCGAGCGGATGATGATTGGTGTGGAATTCACCATCATGGTGTTCTGCAGTGATTCCGCATTTTCGATAAGGTGGGCAATCGCAACACCGCCCCCGCCACCGGACATGTTCTCGTAAGATGCGGTGCCGACAAGGCCGGAAGCAGTCAACGCCTCACCAGTGCCACGGGCAGTGCCGTCCCAACCACCACCAGCGCCGCCGGGGATCAGGAAATTAATCTCATCCATCACCTGATGGCCACCAGCGGTTGCTGGGTTTGTAAAAGCGAGTGTAACGGCCGCAGCGGCCATCACGACCCGGCGGGTCATGTTCATTGTCATCTGTATTCCTCCCATTTGACAGGCGCGGTTTCCCCGCCCATGCTGAATAACCGCATGCGAAGCTGACACGAGCCTGACACCAGATGAATTAATTCACGCACGTCCCGATTTGGGGCTGTGCGGACCGAGGAGAAACCGATCAATGCGCTTTTTGCTCGTTGAGGATAACGAAGAACTGGGGGAGGCCGTGATCGCGCGCTTGTCGCTTGACGGACATGCTGTGGATCATGCCATGACATTGGCCGAGGCCGAGGAATGGCTGGCCATTGCGGACTATGACCTGATGCTGCTTGACGTGATGCTGCCCGATGGTGACGGTCGTGAGTTTTTGCGCAAAACACGGACAGTCGAGCGCCTTCCGGTAATTGTGCTCACCGCGCGCAGCCAAGTGTCCGACCGCGTGGATACGCTTGATATGGGCGCTGATGACTATATCACAAAACCATTTGATTTCGGTGAGTTAGAAGCCAGATGTCGTGCAGTTCTGCGCCGTCGCGGCACGCCGACACCCGCACTTATTCCGCTTGGCACGGCGCTGTTTGACCCGTCAGGTGGCACGCTGCAGCAAAACGGCGACACAAAGCCTCTGCGCAACCGCGAACTGCGCCTGCTCGAAGTCTTTGCGCGCAACAAGGGGCAAATCCTGTCCAAGACCCAACTGCTTGACCGCCTGTTCTCGCAGGATGCCGAAGTGAGCGAAAACGCAATTGAGGTCTATGTCGGCCGCCTGCGCAAGAGGCTTCAAGAGGCCGGGGTCGAGATCGAAACCGTGCGCGGCATCGGATACCGGATGACATGGCCATGAATACCACCAATTCGCTGCCGTTCTGGTGGCGCTCCATCGGCCAACGCCTGACGATCCTGCTTGCGGGTGTCGCGGCTGTGCTGGCTATCCTGTCATGGTGGACCGTTACGACCTTCGCACGCGAAGCGGCCGAACAGACCCAAGACAACGTGCTTGTCGCCTCGGCCACCACGATCGCCGAGGCGTTGCGCAGTGAACAGGGCACGATTCTGCTGGAACTGCCCTATTCAGCCTTTGCGATGCTGGATGCGATCGGTCAGGACCGCGTGTTCTACCGCGTGTCTGCCGAGGGTGTGACGCTGACCGGCTATGATGATCTGGCCGAACCCGTTAATCCGGTCGGCCGGCCCGGCGCTGCGACTGTCCGCACGATGAATTATCGCGATGACACGGTCCGTGCGGTCACCGTCCAACGCACGGTTCTGGCAGGCCAACAGCCGGTCCCCGTTCTGGTCACTGTCGCGCAGACGCGCACAGGAGTAGATGCGATCGGCTCTGAACTTTCACAAACGGCCGCAGGGCTTTCCGTGGCGCTCTTCATTCTTGCCGTGGGGCTAGGGGCCGTTGCTGCAGGCAACGCACTGAAGCCGCTCAACAGCTTTGCACAAGCTGTGTCGCGGCGCGGCCCGGCCGATTTGCGGCCCTTGCGCCGCCAGGTTCCCGCGGAACTGTCACCGCTTTTGATTGCCCTCAACCGTCTCATGGAGCGTTTGGGACAATCCATCCGGCGCTCCGAAGAGTTTATTGCCGAGGCCGCGCACCGCGTGCGCACACCTTTGGCCACAGTACGGGTGCAGGCAGAACTGGCGCTGCATACAGTTGAAAAAGAAGAAGAAAAACAAATGTTGCGACGGATTATCCGTGCAGTCGATGAAAGCTCACGCTCTGCCAGCCAGCTTCTGGATCATGCCACGGTCAGCTTTCGTGCCGATGCGCTGGCGCAGGACCACGTTGATCTGGCGGAACTGGCCGCACGGGTCTCAGACGGGCTTGCCCCGACCGCCGACATGAAAGACATCGCGATCATCCTGAATTGCCGCGGCCCCGCTGATGTGCGCGGTGATGCGATTTTGCTGGAAAGCGCGCTACGCAATGTTCTGGACAACTCTGTCAAATATTCGCCGGCGGAAACCGACATCAATGTCACCCTTGACCGCATGGACGACAAATTCTGGCGCCTGACGGTGCGCGATCATGGGCGCGGGTTTTCGGCGCCCTCTTTACCGGATTTGACCGCGCGCTTTCAGCGCGGCACCAACGTCGATCAGGTGGTCGGATCCGGCCTTGGGCTCACCATCGCAAAAGAAGTGCTTGATGCCCATGGTGGCCGTATCGAACTGACAATTCCCGAAGATGGAGCAGGCGCATGCGTTTCCCTGATCTTGCCCGCAGCCTGATTGCGACAGCACTTTTGCTTTGTCTGGGCGGGCCTTTGGCCGCCTTGGAGCTTGAAGACCAGAAATTCTACCCCGGCACGGGTGATGTTGTCCTCAAAGTGATCTCGACCGGCGACCTTGAGGTTTTTGAGCCCTTTATACTGGCATTTCAGGCCGAAAACCCCACGATCGGGATCGACTATTCGGTGACCTCAAGCGCAGAGTTGCATCGCGCCATCACGCAGGGTGCGGTCTTTGATGTGGCCATCTCATCGGCGATGGACTTGCAATTCCAACTGGCAAATGATGGTGCGGCACAGGCCTATACATCCCCCGTCACGCAGGCCCTGCCCGTCTGGGCACAATGGCGCAATCAGGTCTTTGCCTTCACCGCAGAACCCGCCGTTGCGGTCATCTCGCGCGAGACTTTCGCAGGCATCGAACGCCCGACAACCCGCCAAGACCTGATCGCGCTACTGCGCCAGAACCCCGAGATTTTTCAGGATGCGATTGGAACCTATGATGTCCGCAGTAGCGGTCTGGGGTATCTTTTTGCGACCCAAGAGGCCCGCAATTCCGATACCTACTGGCGGCTGTCCGAACTGATGGGTTTGCGGGGTGCAGCACTTTATTGCTGTTCGGCGCAGATGATCGATGATGTGGCCGCAGGCCGGTTGTCTCTCGCCTATAACGTGCTGGGGTCTTATGCCGCCGAACGGATCGCACGTGATGACCGGTTGGAAATTCTGGACCTGCAGGACTATGCCACGGTGATGTTACGCACAGCCCTCATCCCTGCAACGGCCACGCAACCCGCCAGCGCGGGCCTATTTATCGACCGCCTGTTGCAAGAAGGGATGCGCGAACAGTCCGGCATTTGGGCCCTGCCCCCTTTGGGTGCCGCCGAGACGCCCGAAGCGCGCGCCTTTGGCCCGATCCGGCTTGGCCCCGCGCTTCTGGTCTATCTCGATAAACTGAACAGAAACGCATTTCTCGGTGCGTGGAGCGATGCCATGTTGCAGGACGCAGCGGACAATCCCTAGCGCGCCAGAACCAATTCGGCCTTCAACCCGCCAAGCCGCTCGCTGACCCCAAGGCGCAGGACCCCGCCATGGGTACGCGCGATATCGGCGACAATCGACAGGCCAAGGCCGACACCGCTGCCCTTGTCCTGATTGCGCGCCGGATCAAGGCGGACGAAAGGGCTTAGCGCCTCGTCATAGCGCTCTGGCGGAATGCCGGGACCGTCATCCTCGACCCAGAACCGGACCGCACGATCTGTGACGCTGACTCCGATTTCGGCCTTTGTGCCATAGCGCAGTGCATTGCCGATCAGGTTGTCCAGCGCACGGCGGATCGCCAGCGGGCGAAGGCCGACCTTTTCGTCCGCACCCTCAATCGCCCCCAGTGTCACATCCTGCTTCATGCGTGTCGCATCAGCCAGAACATCCGTAATGATTTGCCTTGGTATCGTCGGTACAAGACTGTCTTCGGCGTCGGTACGGGCGAAGTCCAGAAATGCATCCAGCAGCCGCTCCATATCATCCACATCATGTGCAAGCGGCGCGGCATCCTGCGGGTCCAGCATGGAAAGGCCCAACCGCATACGGGTCAACGGTGTGCGCAAATCATGGCTGACCCCCGAGAGCATCATCGTCCGGCTTTGCGTCTGGCGCTCGAGCCGGTTGCGCATGTCAAGAAATGCCATACCAGCAGCGCGGACCTCGATCGCACCGGATGGCGTAAACGGGGTGATCCGGCCCTTGCCGTAATCTGTCGCAGCACGGGCCATACGTTTGATCGGACGCAGTTGGTTGCGCAAGAAGACATAGGCAATCGCCGTCATGATACCGCCCAGAACGACCATAATCACGAGCAACTGATGCGGATTCGACGCCGACACACGCGCACGCCGCAGTTCCATGCGCAAAGGCCCGTAGCGGGTCTGTACCCAGACCACCACCCTGCTGCGCCGTTCCAGCGATACCGCCAGAATATCACTGACACCCGCGCGCAGCGTCTCAATCACAGTACCGCCCGTGAGATCGACAAAAGGGAGGATATCCTGCGTGATGACATCGTCTGCAGGCAGAACCGTGCCGATTTCCAAGGGTCCATCGATGCGCCCTAGGGCTGTGCGTGCGCCCGCGAGCGTCGTCGCGCTGTTTGCGGTATCCACCAGAAAGCGCAATTCAATATTCACGGCACTTGTCATCAGGCGGGTGACACCTTCAAAGTGGCGTTGGATAAAGACAACAGAGACAAGCAATTGCAGCAGCAGAATTGGCAGCACCAAGATCAGCGCCGCGCGCGCGTAAATGCCTCGCGGCATGTATTTTTTGAGCCAGCCAAAGAACATGACGCTACGCTACCCTGCCATCGACGAAACGGAAAGCGGTTGTGATGGCGGATTTTGCACCGATCGCAGGCAAACCGCTGGCACTTGCGGATGACTTGCAACTGGTTCTGGCGCCAAACCCCTCGCCCATGACCTATTTGGGCACGAATACCTATATACTGGGGCGTGATACGCTTGCCATCATCGACCCCGGGCCGGACGACCCGAACCATCTAGCGGCTGTGGAGGCAGCGATTGCGGGACGCCCTGTATCACATATCCTGCTGACGCATAGCCATCTGGACCATTCGCCACTTGCCGCAACTCTGCGCGACAGACTGGCCGCACCGACCTATGCCTTCGGGGACAGTCGCGCAGGACGCAGTGCCGTGATGCAGCAACTGGCCGAAGAAGGGCTCGCTGGTGGCGGCGAAGGTATCGACCACAGGTTTTCGCCTGATCGCGCGCTGAGAGATGGCGACGTCTTGTCAGGGGCGTGGGGCCAGATCACCGCGCTGCATACGCCGGGGCATATCGGGAACCATCTTTGCTTTGTATGGAATGACGCGATCTTTACCGGCGATCACGTGATGGGATGGGCCAGTTCTCTGGTCTCACCACCTGACGGGGACCTGACCGATTTCATGGCCTCCTGCAGCAAACTGCAGGGTCATGGCGCACGCGTCTATTATCCCGGCCACGGCGCCCCGGTCATGCAGCCTGCGGCGCGGCTCGCCTGGTTGATTGACCACCGCAAAAAGCGCGAGGCACAGATCCTTACAACGCTGACCAAAAAACCTGCAACTCCGGCCCAGATTACCGGTGCGGTTTATCACGACCTTGCGCCTGGACTGACCAAGGCCGCAGAGCGCAACGTCTTTGCGCATCTGGTCGACCTCTACACACGCGGCATCGTCAGTGCCGTGCCGCAATTGGCAACAGGTGCAACATTCGCGCTGCGGGAATAGCCGCGCGATCATGCTTTTAGCTGTGACGGGTTCAGCCGCTGTGAAAGCGGGATAATCGGCTTTCCGGTGCACCTGAAGTCTGTGCTGCCTATGAATGACTTTGACAACAATGACCGCCACAGCGCCCGTCCGCCGTTTCCGCGCAGACAGCTCTCAACCTGCCGCTCGGGAATTTCCCGGTCCCGACGCCGGCACGGATCAAGGCGCAGCAAAGACAAAGGATTGCTGAAGCATGCCAAGAAACCGACGCCGTACGCTGTCGCGTTCTTATCGCTCAGTTGATCGTACTAGAAAGCCAGAACGTCAGTCTGAAGGCAGCCAGTACGGCACGCGCCAAACGTATCAGCACACACCGTCCGTTCGCGGGATTGCCCCCGCCGTCAGCATTCCGCTGAGCGCCGGGACGCCCGAACCACCCAAATCCCTTGTGAAATTGCAGCACCTCTCACAGGGCTTGCAGCGCTTGTACACAAAAGTGGCGCAATTCGTGGAAGGCTGGGATCGGTGGCGGCTGGTATCAGATACGGTATATTCTCTAGGTGGCCGCATTGGTGGCGAGCCATCACAACACAGTGCTGCGGCCCTTCGCCCTTCGGATGCAGGCAGCTTGATAACCATATAATGTCATCATCACAGCCATCGCCAAAAGAAGCTGTTCTATCGCAAACTCGCTATGCCATTCACGCCAAAAATTGGACTGGTGTCGCCAATGAAAGATACAGCTGCTCGGAAAAAGATGCATTTGAAAAGTTTCGCAAAAACACTGCAAAACCCTCTGGACGTCTCGGAATCGCGTTGCTATACGGGCCCGAGTGTTCCGACGTAGCTCAGCGGTAGAGCAGTTGACTGTTAATCAATTGGTCGTAGGTTCGATCCCTACCGTCGGAGCCAA
>CAYZKE010000120.1:0-8385 GCA_964478505.1 uncultured Loktanella sp. | reverse complement strand
GCTGTCGGTGCCGACGAGCGTGTCGGGGTAGGCCACTTCCTCGCCGTTCTGGTCTTTGTCGGTCCAGACGGTTTGCGCCAGATACTCAAGGTTCACCTGATGGCAGATGCCTGTGCCCGGTGGCACAACGCGGAAGTTGTTGAACGCACCCTGACCCCATTTGAGGAACTGGTAACGCTCCATGTTCCGCTCATATTCGCGGTCCACGTTCATCTGGAAAGCGCGGGGGTTGCCGAATTCGTCGATCATGACCGAGTGGTCGATGACCAGATCAACAGGGTTCAGCGGATTGATCTGCTGGGCGTCGCCACCCAGCGCCACAATCCCGTCGCGCATTGCGGCAAGGTCAACTACGGCAGGCACGCCGGTGAAGTCCTGCATCAGCACGCGGGCAGGGCGGTAGGCAATTTCGCGGGGGTTTTTGCCGCCGTTGTCGGCCCATGCGGAGAAGGCTTTGATATCATCCACGGAGACCGAAAACCCGTCGTCTTCAAAGCGCAGCAGGTTTTCAAGCACGACCTTCAGGGCTGCGGGCAGTTTGGAAAAATCCCCCAGACCCGCGGCTTCAGCGGCAGGGATCGAATAGTAAGCGACCGACTGGTCACCGACTTTGAGGGTTTTGCGTGTCTTGGCAGTGTCTTTGCCGACTGTGATCGTCATGGCGTTCCCTTTCGTGGCGTATGCTTATGCAAGGCTGCTTCTAGCGGTGATGCACCATGCAGATTCGTCATGCAATGCGGCGCATTTGCGCGTTGTATACTGTTGCACACAATAAAGATCAACGGCGTTTGGTGCTGAAACATTGTTAACTTTACAATCGCAATTCATTGATTGGCCATTTCAGTCTAATCTGACTACACCGGTCACAGAAGAGTAATTACCCGGGGTCCCTGATGCGTTATTTTCTTGCTGCCTTGTCAGTTTTTGGCTTTCTGCACGCAACACAAGTTGCGGCCCAAGACGGCCCGGTGGTGGTTGAGCTTTACACCTCGCAAGGGTGCTCTTCGTGTCCTCCAGCAGACGAGATGCTGCATGATCTGGCCAAGCGGGATGATGTGATCGCTCTGGCACTTCATGTGGATTACTGGGATTACATCGGCTGGAAGGATATTTTTGCCAATCCGGCCTTTACCGCGCGCCAGCATGCCTATGCACGCGCGGCGAACGCAACGTCGGTTTATACACCGCAGATGATTATCAACGGCGTGGAGCAGGTAGTGGGTTCGCGCCCGATGCAGGTGATGGATGCGCTTCAGGCGCAAAAGGAGGTAGGGAACCTCTTTGATCTGAAACTGACGCGCCGCGAAGGTGCTGTTCTAATTACTGCTGAACCGGGTCAAGGCGGGCAGTATGCGTTGCAGCTCGTCCGCTATATGCCCGAGGAAACCGTGGATATCAGACGCGGGGAAAATGCCGGACGTAGCCTAACCTACGCCAATATCGTCACATCCTGGGATGTTGTTGCTGAATGGGACGGACGGTCGCCATTGGCGTTTGAGGCCTATGCCGAAGGGGATAGCCCCATTGTTGTGATCCTGCAGCAATCGACAGATGGTCCGATCGTGGGCGCCGCTGTGCTGCGCTAGACACGGCGCTTGCGGTTCTTCCACCGCCTGTGCACCCAAAACCACTGCGCGGGATTGCGCGCGATCTGTGCCTCGAGACGTGCATTCATGGCCAAGAGCATGTTTTCAGGCGTGTCAGCCGCGACAGGCGCCTCAACCTCAACCTCAAATGAAAGCCCGTCGTCCTTTCTGATCCCGAAATAGGGGATCACGACGGCGTCGAGCTTTAACGCGATCTCGGCGGCAGAGACCGAGGTGCGCGCGGGATGGCCCAGAAAGGGAAGATAAGGCCCTGGTGCGGCGACATCAAAAAGCAGCGTGCCCAAGCCGCCACCGCGCAGATGCCGTACGAACCCCATGGTGCCGCGTCGGCCTTGGGCAAAGACGGGCCCGCCCCAAGAGGTCATCGTCTTGGCATAGTGATCGTTGAAGTAAGCGTTCTGCATCGGGCGGTAGAGACCACCAATCGTATGGCCCATTGCGGTCAGCACCTGACGTGGGGCTTCGTGATTGCCGAAGTGAGCCGTGACAAAGAGGACAGGGCGTTTGGCTTTCACGGCATCGGAAAGCACATCTAATCCGTCCCCTTGTGGTTTGATATCTTGGAGTTTCTTGCCGAACTCTTGCCATGAATAATTCTCGATGACGGTGCGTCCGAAGTTGTCACAGCACTGTTCCGCAATCTGCCGTCGCATGATGACGCCCATGTCGGGATAGACCAGCGCCAGGTTCTGTTCGGCCCGTTTGCGATATCCAGCCAAAGGTCCGATTGCGCGACGCAGCGCGCTGCCCATCATACGGACGCGCGTCTCGTATGGCAGACGCATCAGCGTGCCGATCAGGCCGCGCAGGGCACGGTCAGCCAGCCAATCGGCTTTGTTTCCGGTCGGGGGGTGTTCGGTCGTCACGCGACATCCGGTGTTTTGGCGAGCCCCGTGCCGATCATGCTGTCACGGGTGACGAGTTTCGCAAGGTCATCAACGTGCCATTCGTCCGTCCCTGCGGGGCGTTGCGGGATGACCACATAGCGCATGTCGGCCGTGCTGTCATGGACGCGGACCGTGGTGGTGTCGGGCAATGTGACGCCGAACTCGGCCAGCACTTTGCGTGGTTCCTTGACGGTCCGGGACCGATAGGCGCGGGATTTGTACCAATCGGGCGGCAGGCCCAACAGATTGCGCGGGTAACAGGAACATAGGGTGCAGACGACGACATTGTGAACGGTATCGGTGTTTTCGAGCGCGATCAGCCGCATCGGCCCGATATCGAACCCCATATCGCGGGTCGCGGCGCTGGCATCTTTCAGCAAGGCTGCGCGGAAATCAGGATCGGTCCATGCGCGCGCGACAACCGCGGCACCATGGGCAGGGCTGCGCGCGTCCATGGCCTCGATCTGGGCGTTGATGGCCGCAGCCGTGGTCACACCTTTTTCGATCAGCAACTCGCGCACGGCGATTTCCATGTGCTGCCAGTAGGTCAGCGGGTGATCATCATCAGGGCGGTAGGGATGACCAGAGGGGGACAGATGGTCGTGGTGATCATGGGGCATGGGGTGCCTCTGCAGGTTCGAGCCAGTGGCTATAGATTTCGGCGTCGATCGTATCGGTGGGGGTTTCAGATGCATCGCCCCACACTTCGGCCATAGAAAAGCGGACCCGTAGCAAGGGCAGTGCCTGCGCGTTCAGCCCATACGCCAGTTGTTCGGGGTTGGGAAAGGGACCGAGGGTGCGTTCGACCCAGCCGATCTTGCCCCGCAGATAGGATGGTGTGCGCACGTGGCCGGGGGGCATATCTGCGCGCACCCGCATATATTGGCGGTCATCACTCACTTGCAGCCTCGCCGTAGGTGTTGCCGCGGGCTGCGACCGCCGTCATGCGTTGGGCAAGTTCGGCGGTTGTATAGACGCCAGCCTCGATCAGGTTCTGGTTTACTGCGGCGATCCAGCGTTCGTAGTATGTCATCGTCTCGAACGCCTCTTCGCCCATGTCTTCGAGCACGCGCCGCAGACCATCGACGGTGAAATGCCCTTGGCTCGAGGCGATGATCATCAAGGCATCAACACGCTTTTCCCAAAGCGAAAAATCATGTTGATCCTTGGGTACCGTGCCGGCCACTCCGCCGCCCATGTCGTGCCAGCGTTGGCCAGTGAAAGGATGATTATCAGTCATGCCGTGAGCTTAGGCGATTTTCCGGCCGACGTGAATCACAATTGTTGTGTTCAGGCTTCTTCCGCGTCCTCCGTTGCGTCGGGGTCAATCAGGGTGATGATACCGGCATCAGCCATTTCACGGATGACGGTGGTGATGGCGGCCATGGCCTTTTCAGCATCGTCTTTTTTGATGCGTCCGCGTTCCTGCGCATCTTCGCGCAACTGGGTTGCCATGCGCTGCGACAGGCTTTTGAGGATAAATTCCGCTGAATTCATCAGCGCCTCTTCGCTGGCGAGTGCTGCCGCGATGGCCGTGGTCAGCGTATCGCCATCCACGTTGCGGATCGCGTTCGGAATGTCGGTCGGTTTGACGCGCGGCGCGATGTCCTTGAAGGTGAAAATCGCCTTGCGCACATTGCTGGCGAAATCCGGGTCCGTGCCTTCCAGCCCTTCCAGCACGTCTTCACGGGTATCTGTGACGGTCGAGTTCAGGATAGCACCCAGACGCTGCACCGGTGCCTTTTCAAAGGCCTGATCGGCCGACTGGCCATAGTCCGCAGCCAATGCGGCCCCGATACGGCGCACGGCGTCAGGCGAGATATCTTCGGTCTGGGACATCGCATAAGTGATCCTGCGCGCTCTTTCACCGGGGGTTTTTGTCAGCACCTCGGCGGCCTTGGCAACAGGCAGTTTGGACAGGGCGACCGCACATATTTCGATACTTTCGGACTGCATGATCTTCACGAGCCGTTCAACGCTGAGGTCAACGACAACGGGCCAGTGATCACCATTGCGCACGCTTTCCAACTGCTTGCGCAACTTGCCGGCCAGAACGGGGCTCAGGTGATCGGCAAGCGCTGTGATTGCCCCGTCGCGGGTGCCGGGGGCTGTCAGGCCCACCGCCTCAAGCTCGGCCGTGAATTCTTCCGCGACGGCGGAAACGGTGGCTTTGTCGACACGCCGCAGGGCACCCAATTCGTCCGTCAGCAACAGTTGCAGCGATTCAGGTAACCGCCCCAAAGAAAGTGTATTGCCGTCTTCCAGCAGCATATGCACGACCATTGCCGCCTTGCGACGACGTGTGAGGGTCATATCGGGGATGGGCGGTGCGCTGAAATCCATAGGGTCACATAACCGGGTGACCGTAAAATTTCCGTTAGCTCAAAAGGGCTAAGACTGCGGATGCGTCACCATAATTGACATTTTTTTCAGCTGCTCGACGGTCTTTGAATCCAGACGAGCGGTGTCTGCTGTATTGTCATGGATCTTGGTGACAAGCGCCTGAATTGTTGCGATTTCTTCATCCGTGAATTCGCGTTCACCGTTGGCAAAGCCGCAAATTGTGCGGCTGTCATCCGATGCGATGGATACCACGATGCCATATCTCAGACCATGTTCAGCAGCTTTGGCCATCACGCCTGCCGGATCTTCAAGGGCAGACCAGCGCGTTGCGCCTTCCTTGTCGAACGCCCAAGCCACCATCGGGTCGGACATCACCAGTCCATTTCTGGAATAGTAATCAAGCCAGTCTTTGGGGTAGGTTTGGAACATGAACTTGGGGGCGGTATACTCAATATGGATGCCAAGCGCATATCCAGCCGGTGAAAGGTCATTGAGCTGGCCAAGCGTTTCGCTAATCTCAAATTCCGTGGAGGCCATCGATTGTACTCGCTTTCCGGTTGCCAAAATTAACGTTATGACCATAAAGTCTGTTCGAACCGCGGTGTCACCATATTAGGTTGAAGAGCGCCGCTGCAACAAGAGCTTTGTTTCAAGAGCTCGTTAGGGAATTTGAATGTCGACACTGTTAGATCCAGATGAGATTGGGCAGCTAGCCCCCTCTGGCTACTATGTGGCGCTACGCATTGGATTTGCCTTCCCCATGGAAGAGGTCAACGCGTTCCCCAAAGGATGGATTAACCACTACACCAAACAGCGGTATATGCTCTTTGATCCGGTCGTGAAGTGGGCCTATGCAAATACGGGCGCTATCCGGTGGGCGAAACTTGCGGAAGATGATCCAAAGCGAATCATCACTCAGGCACATAGCTTTGGCATGCGTTTTGGCGTCACTGTTTCGGTTTTCGACAGAGATGCAGATGAGCAACGGTCTTTTGCATCCTTTACGCGATCTGACCGGGATTACACCGATCTCGAAGTCAAGCTCCTGCTTGCCTATCTGACACGCCGCCACACCGAGACGGCGCCACCGACGAATCTGACCAAGGCAGAGCTTGAAGCTTTGGGGATGGTCAAGGACGGTAAGCGCTTGAAAGAAATCGCGTTCGAGTTGAGTGTGAGCGAGGGTGCGGTCAAGCAACGTCTGAAAAATGCCAAGCTGAAATTGGGTGCGAAAACCGGCACCCAAGCCGCGGCTTTGGCAAACCAATTCGGCCTGATCTAAATAGAACAAGCCGCTTCTTTTATCCATTCCTTACAATTAGAGCTAAATTGTAGGTTGCTATGTTAGCATCGTACTTGGTGACGGTGGGGGCCGTCGACCCAAACATTACAACCAGAGGGAATACTATGGAGAAGATTACATTCAACCTGACAGAGCTCCACAAGCATGGATCTGCGTTTTTCGAATTTCTTGCACTGCGCAAGCAATTCTTTGTCGATCAATTGGGGTGGGACATTCCGCATGACGATAATGTGGAAATGGATCAGTACGACAACCCCAAGGCGTACTATTCGCTTGTTCTGAGAGATGGCAAGGTTGTCGGAGGCATGCGGGCAATGGCCACGACGGCACAGTGGGGGGCGCATACATATATGCTGCGTGATGCGGTGGACGGGAAGCTGATCGGCATCCCCGCCGACATCATTCCGCATGCAGAAGTCACGCCGAATGTCTGGGAAGCAACCCGCGTTGTGATCTCGGACGCGCTCAACACCCATGCGGAACGGTCAGAATGCCTTGCGCTGGTGCTGGATGGTGTGGTCGAGCAGGCGACAGCGCAGGGTGCCACCGAAATTGTAGCACTTTGTCCGCCCGTTTTTGCGCGCACGCTGCGTCAGTTGGGATACCCTGCAAAGATCATTGGTGAGCCTTACACGAACCTGCATGATGATCGCCGCTATGTGGCAATGGCAATGCCTGCTGTGCGCCGCAAAACGGCAAAGCCAGCACAAGTTGCTCCGGTTCCGCGGTCGTCGACACATAGTTTGCCGGCACAGGCGCTCCACGCGCCTTCAAAGCTGTAGGTTCATTAGTGAGAGACCTGATCGCATTGCGGTTTGCGATCAGGTCATCTGAACTGTGTTGTTAAGCGCCGAAGACGCGCGCAAAAATCGTATCCACGTGTTTCATGTGGTACCCGAGATCGAATTTCTCTTCGATCTCTTCGGCGGAGAGTGCCGCCAGAACATCGGCGTCACCCAAGAGTTCTGTCTTGAAATCGGCGCCCTGTTCCCAGACGCGCATGGCATTGCGCTGGACCAGTTTATAGGCGTCTTCACGGCTGACACCGGCCTGTGTCAAGGCTAGAAGCACACGTTGCGACATGACCAAGCCACGGAATTTATTCATGTTGGCCAGCATGTTGTCTGGATAGATCACCAGCTTTTCGATCACACCCGCCAGACGGTTCAGCGCGAAATCCAAGGTGATTGTCGTATCAGGGCCGATGGCCCGTTCCACGGAAGAGTGGCTGATGTCGCGCTCGTGCCAGAGGGCCACGTTTTCCATTGCCGGTACCACCGACATGCGCACCAGACGCGCAAGTCCGGTTAGGTTTTCGGTCAGCACGGGGTTACGCTTGTGCGGCATCGCGGAAGAGCCTTTTTGACCGGCAGAGAAAAACTCTTCGGCTTCCAACACCTCAGTCCGCTGCATATGGCGGATTTCGATGGCGATGTTTTCGATACTGGACGCGATCACGCCTAGGGTCGCGAAGAACATCGCGTGGCGGTCACGGGGAATCACCTGGGTGCTGATCGGTTCGGGCTTCAGGCCCAGTTTCTCGCAAACGTGCTCTTCGACAGCGGGATCAATGTTGGCGAAGGTACCTACAGCGCCGGAAATTGCACCGGTCGCGATTTCTTCGCGGGCATTCACAAGGCGGGCGCGGCCACGGTCCATTTCGGCGTAGAAGCGTGCAAAGGTCAGACCCATCGTCGTGGGCTCTGCGTGGATCCCGTGGCTGCGACCTATGCGGACGGTGTCTTTATGCTCATAGGCGCGGGTTTTCAGGGCGGCGAGGACGCGGTCCATATCGGCAAGCAGCAGATCGGACGCGCGCACCAGTTGCACGTTCAGCGTTGTGTCGAGCACGTCGGACGATGTCATACCTTGGTGGACGAAGCGCGCGTCATCCGATCCGATATGTTCGGCCAGATGGGTCAGAAATGCGATCACGTCGTGTTTGGTGACAGCTTCAATTTCGTCAATGCGTGCGACGTCGAATTCAACATCCTTGGCTTTCCAAACCGCTTCGGCGTTTTCCTTGGGGATCACGCCAAGGGCTGCTTGTGCGTCGCAAGCATGCGCTTCGATCTCGTACCAAATGCGGAATTTGGTGGCCGGTTCCCAAATGGCGGTCATTTCGGGGCGGGAATAGCGAGGGATCATTGGCATGCACCTTTTACAGGGGGTGGGCAGAGGATTCCTGACGCGTCATAAGGGGCCGGGGCAGAACCCTCAAGGGAGAGATGGCTTTTGGCACTGG
>CAYZKE010000119.1:5558-8442 GCA_964478505.1 uncultured Loktanella sp. | reverse complement strand
AACTCGCGGGCATCGATCTGCGCATGGATTATCCCGACGGTGGCTATCTCGGCGCGACCTTTGTGAGCGTGCTCAATTCCAACTCGCCCTATCCGCAGATTGGCTTGCCTCTTCAAAAGGGGCATCCGTCCCTTCATTGGCCATCGCAGGGCCCACTTCTGTTGCAAGGCGCAAAACGGCAGAGGCAACCAGCAAACAGGTGATAACCTGAAGAACACCTAGTCCCCGTTTCTTATGGCGTGGCTGTTTCATTGTTTGGCGACTTCCCCGGTTTGCCGGCGAACAAAGAACGGGCTTTGCGCAACGCTTGGCTGTGCTTTTTGTGGCAGATCATGCATTGATGCGATCGACAGCTCGAGCCGCTTGTGCGCGATCTCGGCCCGCTCGCTGACCGCATCCAGCTGCGCAACCGAGGCTTTGGCCGTCGTCTGCGCCTTCGTCAGGATCGTGGTCAGATTATCAACCTGCACGGACAAAACAGCCACCGCGCCACCAACACCTTTTTCAAGGTCGGTAAAGCGCCGCAAGCGGCGCGATAGCACAAGGCAATAGAGCGCGGCGCCTAATGCGCCGGCCACCAGTAAAACATCGGCAATCATGGTCATAAACGGCACCTTTCTAGCTTAGAACAAATTCCATAATCAGCAGATCGGTCACCCGACCCGGCCCCGTGACAACCTGAATGCGGCGGAGCATTTGCGCGCGCAACCGGACCAGAGCGGCTGGATCTTCAAGAGATGCGATTTCCACGGCGCGCAGATATCCGTTCAGGACATCAATGATGCGCGGTTTAATCGCCTCAACTTCGGCAGCATAAGCAGGCGGCACCTCTAACTGCGCGGAAAAGCGTAAAAAATTACGCCCGCCTTCTCCGGGCAACGAGATGACAAGTGGGTCAATCGGGACAAAGGAAACGTCAACATCCCGTGCATCCTCGGCGCCTGACGCGACTTCGGCCTCTTCCACTTCGGAAGAAGCACCGCCACCCAGCATCCCTGATTGGACCGCAAAAAAACCGCCACCGCCCCCAAGCAAAGCCAGGAACAGCCCCAAAAGAAAAGGCAGCTTTGACGCTTTGCGCGGTGCATCCTGGTCAACATCGGCATCGGTTGTCATGAGACTGCTCCTGAAATTTCCATGACATGGTGAATAAACCGAAAAGCCCTAACCGATTGTTAAGTCTCATCAGCCAAACACGACACATCGGCAGAATGCCAACGGAATGGAGAAACCAACTTGGAAAACTTTGGCAAGCTCTGGTCCGCGCTCAGCGTGCAGCGGCGGATCGTAGTAATATTTGTCACAGTGGCCGTGTTTGCGGCCGTTCTCTTGCTGGCCCGCGGCGCCGGAACACGGGACATGTCCCTGCTTTTTGGCGGCTTAGAGGCAGCAGCAGCAGGCGATGTCATCACGGCGTTGGATCAACAGGGTGTCACCTATGAGGTGCGGGGCAATGCAATCTATGTGCCCACGACAGAACGCGATTCGCTCCGGATGGCGCTGGCCGGTCAGGGGTTACCTGCGACGGGTCGACAGGGGTACGAATTGCTCGATTCGCTCTCGGGCTTCAGCACGACTGCGCAAATGTTTGACGCCGCCTATTGGCGCGCCAAAGAGGGTGAACTTGCACGCACAATCCTTGCCAATCCGCAGATCCGCGCGGCGCGTGTCCATATCTCAACCCCCTCCCAACGGCCCTTTCAACGCGAACAGGGCCAGACAGCGGCCGTCACCGTCACCACGGACGGGGTGGGGCTTTCAGCTCAACAAATCAAGGCGTTACAGTACCTGGTCGGTGCGGCAGTACCAGGCCTTTCCCCGAATGATGTCGCCGTGATAGATGACGCAGGCGGGTTGCTGTCACAAGGCGATGCCGCACAAAATGGTGCGAGCGGCGATGAGCAGGCTGAAAACCTGCGCCAACGCGCAGAGCGGCTCTTGGCGGCACGTGTGGGCGCAGGAAACGCTGTCGTCGAAGTCTCGGTAGATCAGGTGACAGAGACCGAAATGATTACCGAACGCCGGGTTGATCCGGACAGTCGCATCGCCATCAGTACCGATGTGACCGAAAGTGCCGGCACATCCACCGATAGCCGCGGCGGCGATGTAACCGTCGCATCGAACCTGCCCGAAGGGGACACGGGGGCGAATACCGGCTCATCCAGCAATGAAAATAGCGAAAGCCGGACTCTGACCAACTATGAGGTCTCGCAGACCGAACGCCAATTGACGCGCGCGCCGGGCGCAATCCGGCGACTCACCGTCGCAGTCCTTGTCAACGATGTGGTTGAGACTGCCGATGACGGCACGGTGACGATCACCCCACGATCCGCCGAAGAACTCGCGGCACTTGAAGCGCTGGTTGCTTCTGCCGTCGGGCTGAACCCGGAACGCGGGGATGTTCTCACGCTCAGATCAATGCCATTTGAACCATTCCAGGCACTGGGAA
The DNA here is from genome assembly GCA_964478505.1 of uncultured Loktanella sp. Taxonomy (GTDB): domain Bacteria; phylum Pseudomonadota; class Alphaproteobacteria; order Rhodobacterales; family Rhodobacteraceae; genus Yoonia. The sequence goes on along the minus strand of CAYZKE010000119.1, from coordinate 5,993 downwards.
CTGCAGCCGTTAGCCCGATCGCCGCGCGTCCGCTCGACATGATGCAGCTGATCCAGATCGGTGTCCTTGCGCTTGTTGCCCTGATCCTCGGCCTATTTGTCGTACGCCCAATTTTGACATCCGCAAGCGCGCAGTCACGGCCGTTGGAATTGGAAGACCGCGCCGAACCGATCGACATCAATCCGCCGATGGCAATGCTCAGCGCACCTTTAGATTTTTCGGCGATCTCTTTGGGGTGCATATCAAGTCCCGCCATTAGCATGAGAAAAAAAATACCCAGGTCGGTAATTGCCGTAAATACTTCATTATCGGTGAGAGAATTCATGATCGGAAAGCTGGGCGGCGACAGCTTGATGACGGCGCCCAGAACGATGCCGGACAGCAACTCGCCGACCAGCGCCGGCTGCTGAAATCGAACGGCCAGTTCGCCAAATG
>CAYZKE010000119.1:4178-5548 GCA_964478505.1 uncultured Loktanella sp. | reverse complement strand
CACGTAAGCCATGCAAAGGATGCAGCTTGAATCATTTGACGATGACGCAGTGCAAGTGGCGCATACCCCAGAAGGGTATGAACAGGGTTTTGCCGAGGGTTATGCCGAAGGGCTTGCTGCGGCAAAATCTGAGAAAGCGGCCTTGCAGCAAGAGTTTGTCCAAAACATCGCCGATCTGGAGTTCAACTACCACGAGGTGCGTGGCGAACTCACCCGCTCGCTTGGACCGCTCTTTGAGACGTTGACTCACAAGCTGTTCCCGCACCTCGTCGAGACCGAATTTGCTGGCCAGATTGGCCACATACTCATGCGGACTGCGGCGCAAAACCCCGCATTGCAGTTCACCTTGGCAATTCATCCTGATCAGTACGATGCCGTCGCCTCAGCTCTTGAAGCGAGCCCCATCAATGTCACGCTCACAACTGATCCGGAGCTTACAAAAAATGAAGCATGGATCCGTTGCGGGCAGGATGCCCAGCATGTCGATCTTGATCAGATGCTGGACGACATCCGCCTGATCCTTTCAGCCGTCGATTTCATAGAAACAAGGACCACACCGCATGGATAACCCTGCCGAAACCGCTAACAAGACGCACCCGCTTCACAATATCCCGATCGAGGTGACTGTGACCGTTGGGAAAGCACGGCCGTTGGTGCGCGACCTGCTACAACTGGGCGAAAATGCCGTACTGCCACTCGACAGCAAGATCGAAGATCCCGTCGAACTCTACATTGGTGATCGCCTCATCGCGCGCGGTGAACTCCAGGAAGCCGAAGGCGCAGAGCCAGGTCAGCTTGCCGTGCGTTTGACCGAAGTCGCGCATGACAAGGGTGAACTGTCCTAGGATGGGTCGCCTGCTGGTCCTCGCCGTGCTTCTGTCAGGGGCGTTCGCAGGTCCCGCGCTCGCGCAGGAAGTCTCGATCACCTTTGGCGATGACGGATCGTTGGCGACGCGATCCGTTCAGTTGCTTGTCCTGATTACCGTGCTGAGCCTTGTCCCCGGCATCGCGATCATGGTGACCTGCTTTCCCTTCATCGTGACGGTCTTTGCGATCCTCAGGCAGGCCATCGGCCTGCAACAGTCGCCCCCAAACATGCTGATTGTCAGCCTCGCCATGTTCCTCACATATTTTGTGATGGAACCTGTGTTTCGCGCCGCCTGGGACCAAGGGATCAATCCCTTGATCCAAGGCAACATTGCACTCGAAGAAGCCTTTGCAAGAACGATCGTGCCTCTCCAGGAATTCATGGTAACCCGGATCAACCCCGATACCTTCATGGCTTTGGCTGATCTACGCCCAGATATAACCAACACGCTCCCTGCGCAGGATACACCCTTGTCGATTGTGGTACCGTCGTTTCTGCTGAG
>CAYZKE010000119.1:0-4168 GCA_964478505.1 uncultured Loktanella sp. | reverse complement strand
CCTGCGACCTGATACGGTCGGCATAACGCCTGCGCCGGATGCGCCACTGTCGATCCTCGTGCCCAGTTTTCTGCTGTCCGAGATCTCCCGCGCTTTCCAGATCGGGTTTCTGATATTCCTGCCGTTCCTGATCATCGACCTGGTGGTGGCGGCGGTGTTGATGTCGATGGGTATGATGATGGTGCCGCCTGCGATCGTATCACTGCCATTCAAACTGGCCTTCTTTGTGGTCGCGGACGGGTGGACCTTGATCGCAACAAGCCTTGTACAAGGCTACGGGGTCTAAGCAGCACCGGCAAATGTAGCCTTGCGATGATGAAGGTGAACCCAAGTCATCCGTGTCGTCGAAGTTCTGTTCATGTGCCGGAATTGCCTTGCGGAAAGAAAACCTTCCCCGTTTGAGCGCAACAGCAGCGCGACTTGCACGCAGCCACATAAGCTCGGGTAGAGTTACCGCAGCCCCAGGGCAGCCATTCTAAAATGCGCCCAAGCAGTCTTGCAGACGTAAATGCCGCCTCTCACATCCGAACGCACTTTGATGAAGTACCACTGAGTGCACCCGAAAGCGCAGTCGCCTATCTTACGATAAACTCTGCATGTAGGGCACCGCTTGCTTTGATACTTTTGAGAATGTCAATCATATCACGCGGTGCGACGCCCAGTGCGTTCAACCCGGCAACAACTTCGCTCAAGGATGTGCCTCCGTTGACTTCTGCCAGGCCAATTCCTGGCTCTTCGATGATATCCACATCTGTCCGAGGCACGACAACGGTTTCACCCTCGGCAAAGGGGTTGGGTTGGGAGACCAGGGGCGCTTCCTGAATACGCAGCGTGAGATTGCCCTGGCTGACAGCCACACGGCTGATCCGCACGTCTTCTCCCATAACAATGGTGCCTGAGCGCTGATCCACAACAACCCGCGCGCGTCTTTCGGGTTCAACCATGATATTCTCGACGCGTCCCAGCGCATGGGCCGGAGAACGCATTTGGGTGGCATGGATGTCCAGTTCGACTGTTCCCGCATCCAACATTACAGCTACGTGTCGCGAGAATGCTGCATTGATTGCACGCTCTATCCGTTCTGCTGTCGTGAAATCTGGCGTACGCAACGCCAGACGCACCGTCGAAAGACCAGAAAAATCAAATGCCACTTCCCGCTCGATCGTCGCGCCCGAAGGGATAACGCCTGCCGTCGGCACCCCCTGGATAACAGCCGCACCATCACCCGCGGCAGAAGCACCACCTGCGATGATCGTTCCCTGGGCGACGGCATAGATGTCACCATCCGCAGCTTTCAAGGGAGTCATGATCAATGTGCCGCCAAGCAAGCTACTGGCATCGCCGATGGCCGAGACGGTCACATCAAGGGAACTGCCAGTACGCGCAAAGGGAGGCAAAGCGCCGGTCACCAGGACAGCAGCAACGTTGTTGGGGCGGAACTGCTCACCAGTGACATTTACACCGAGACGTTCGAGAATATTCCCCAAAATATCCTCGGTAAAGGGGGAGTTACGCAGCCCGTCGCCCGTACCATTCAGACCCACGACAAGACCGTAGCCAACGAGATCGTTTGATCGCACGCCATCAAACTCAACCAGATCCTTGATACGGATCGGATTCGCCTGCGCCAACTGTGGCAAGAGCAGCGTCGCTAGGACCAATAGCAGTTTCACCATCTTCATCTAGATGTACCGCAGCAGGCTGAGTTGGGACATACGCGCGGTCAGGCTAAAGAAAGTTTCCAATTGGGCCTGTGTCGCCTGAATGCGCGATGCTGTTTCAAAGGGATCCGCGAGGGCGAGATTGTTTTCCGCAAGTTTTAGGCTCGTCTGTTGCGCGTTGGTTTCCGCCAATGCTCTCTCAACGCCCGCCTCTGCGAAACCGACTCGCGCTTGCACCGCAACCAAGTCGCTTGCGGCGCCATAAAGTCGGGCCGCAGCTTCCTGCAGGAGGCCGGATTTCGTTTCGCGGCTGAGGCCGGGCAGATCATTGGCAAGCGCGGCGAGGGCCGCACCTTTCAGCACGTCCCGGATCGCCGGATCATCAGCCCGCGCATGGAGCACCACAGTGCGATTCTCTGCCACGCGTCGTTCCAGCAGAACACCTGTATCACCTTGATAACCAAACGTTGCAAAGCCCCCAGCAGGATCATCGAACCAAGTGTCGACGGCCGCGTTTATCGTCGCTTGATCCACCGCTCCGCCAACTGCGGCCTCCAATTGGGCCAGCATTGCTGCGCCAGAGGCTAGCGGCGCTGTGTCGACACGCGCGCCGCCCATCAAAGCGCGATCCGCAACCTGTGTGTTCAATGCCAGAACCATATCCTCAAAAGCACTCCGCGATGACAGTGCTGCTTCGTCAATTTGTGCGGATGTACTGGTATCATTCACCAAGAGCAGCTGCTCCGCGGTGGCACCGCGCGCACTGTCAACCTTACCCAGAATGATTTGCATATTGGCAAGTGTTTGAAGTGTTTCCGATGCGATCTGACCATATCCATCCAGCTGTGTCAGACTATACCGGATCCCGGAAAATCGCGCGGTTTCCCCGTCAAGGTTCTTGGTCAGATCTGCGACCTTTCCAGAAGATAGGCTATCAACCAGTTCCGCAAGTTCCGTCTTGATGGCATTTCCATTGCGCAGTGATGTGAACTGGCGTGCCATATCGCCTACTGAAACTACTGACATCTAAAGCTCCATCAGTCTTTGCATCATAAAATCTACAGTCTGGATCACCTTTGCGTTTGCAGCATAAGCTTGCTCGATTTGCAGCAGTGTTTGCAGTTCCACGTCTGTATCCACACCATCGGCAAGTTCGGCTTCGCGTAGTGTTTCCCACCGCGCCGAAGTGAAAATGAGTTGTTCTTGCGCCAAAAGCCGCGTCGATCCGACTTCGGAGACAAAGCTTGCGATACGGCCGGACGCGGATTGTGCAGCCATGCCAGGCACGTCGGCACGTGGCACGCTGAGTGCTGCAATCCAGCGGTTGAGCTGCGTCGCATCACCAGCAGGGCCGGGCCCCGCAGCATTCAGACCATCGCGTAACAAGGCCGCGTTGCCGCCATTCGCCGGCGCAATGAGCGGGTTCAGTGCAATCCGGCCCGCAAGCCCGGCAAGATCGGCCAGATTCAGGACCCCACCTTCGTCAGTCAAAAGCCCGAGATCGCCGGCCGTGAGTGACGGGTCGTTTGTTGTATCTTGAAAGCGAGCCATCAAATCCGCCGCGATCAGATCAAGAGATTCTTGTGATTCAACCAGTGTTTTGTCACGCAAAGCAAAAGCGGCACCGAGGGAACCGCCATCGAGCCGTCCAATGCCTGTTGTTGCGTCTACAACGTCGCCATCAATTGTGATCACGCCGAGCGCGCCGCCAGCCAAGGTCATATCGGCGGTAATTGTCGGTGTGCGTTGAAACCCGAATTCAACCGGCCGCGATTCCAGAAGCGGAGTACCACGCGTTGTCTGAAGATCAATCGTGCCGTTGTCGCGCGGGATTTCGCGAATTGGCACAATTTTTGCGATTTGATCGACAGCCCGCTGTCGCGCATCCAAGAGCGCGGATGGATCATCACCAGACCCTTTGATGCGCAAGATGTCGGCGTTCAGCGTCGCGACCTGCTTCAATGCCGCATTTAGCACATCAATATCTCGGGCGATCGCACCATCAGCCTCTTGTCTCAGGGCCTGGATACTCTTGGTGTTGGATTGCAGCGTCGTTGCGACATCCTGCAAACGGCTGATCACTGACGCCAGCCGCGTCTCGGATGCGGGGTCGCTGCTTGCGCTGATCAATGCGCGTTCAAATTCTGCCAGCCGTGCGCCCAGACCTGCCGCATCGTCAGGGCCACCGATGGTCTGCTCCAAACGCACCACCATGGTGGCGCTGCGGTCTTGTCCACTCAGTGAGGCATCTGCCAGGCGCCGGTCGGCCAAAAGCCCCGCATCAACAAAGCGATTGATCGCATCAATGCGGACACCGCCACCACGACCGCCGACTTGCACGGAAGAAAGCTCTACCGAGCGCCGCCCATAACCATCTGTCATGACGTTCGAGAGGTTGGAGGATACCACCTCGGCCATGCGTGCGTTGGCCGTAAGGCCGGTAACCGCGTTATTGAGTGCACTCGACATACTCATTTCAGGTCAGTCCAATCCGCGTTAGCGTTTGA
>CAYZKE010000118.1:0-8449 GCA_964478505.1 uncultured Loktanella sp. | reverse complement strand
TGGCGGCACCCTATCATCGCAGCCCTGACGCCTTTATGAATGGTGCCTTGGGGTTTGATCTCGAAGAAACAGCGTTTGAGAAGCTTGCCAGAGAACAGGGGGCGACACATGTCCTGCTTTGTGCGGGTCAGACTTACGTGAGCGAATTTCTGACCGGACTGGCAGCGGGTGAGGTTTCTGTTGCGTGGTTGCGCCCTGTCGCGTTGAGCAATGACGAACAGCTGCTTTTTGCTTTGCAGGACTAGACTGCGCTTTATCCTGTCATTTTTCGCGAAGAACTGCGTGAAATAGCGTTGCGCTTGGCGCGCGTCGGTCGTTTAGATGTGCGCCAGACGTAAGGCGGGATTGCATGACATATTTGTTGGGTGTCGACACTGGCGGCACATATACCGATGCGGTGATTATTGATGAAGCACAGGACAAGGTTCTTGGGTCCGCCAAGGCGCTGACCTCGCGGCCTGATCTGGCTGTCGGTGTCGGAGCGGCCATTGATGCGGCAATTGCACAGGCTGCGGTCAAACCCGCCGATATTGCGATGGTATCGCTTTCCACTACCCTTGCGACGAATGCGCTTGTCGAGGGTCAGGGCGGCCGGATCGCGTTGATCGCTATCGGTTTTGATGACGCCGATCTTGCGCGCGCTGGTTTGACCGAGGCGCTGCGCGGCGATCCGGTGATCCGGCTTGCGGGCGGTCATAACCATGCAGGCGGCGAGGTGGCACCGCTTGATCTTGCAACATTGCACGCGGCCATAGCTGATCTTGGGGACGGAATTACGGGGTTTGCCGTTGCCGCCAGTTTCGCGACGCGCAACCCTGCCCATGAAATCGCCGTGCGCGATGTGTTGCGCGATACCACAGGCCGACCTGTCAGTTGTTCGCATGACCTGAGCCAGGCACTTGGCGGGCCGAAACGGGCGTTGACGGCTGTTCTGAACGCGCGCCTGATCGGGATGCTGGACCGTTTGATCACAGCATGCGAGGCGCATTTGACGGCCGTGGGTATCACGGCGCGGTTGATGGTTGTGCGCGGGGACGGGGCTTTGGTCTCTGCTGATCTGGCGCGCGAAAAACCGATCGAGACAATCCTGAGTGGGCCTGCCGCATCCATTGCCGGTGCCAGTTGGCTGACAGGCGAAACCGATGCTTTGGTCAGCGACATCGGCGGTACGACAACGGATGTGTGTCTGCTGCGCGATGGCCGCCCCAAGATCGACCCGCAAGGCGCGCGTGTTGGCCCCTTCCGCACGATGGTCGAGGCGGTGGCGATGCGCACGACGGGCCTTGGTGGTGACAGCGAGGTGCATGTGGTCGAGGGGCTGGACGGCGGGCTGCGGCTGGGCCCGCGCCGGTTGATGCCGGTCTCTTTGGCCGCACAGCAGTTCCCCGACTTGGTCCATGCGGTTCTGGATCGCGCTTTGGCGCAGGATATTCCGGCGGCGGATGGCGGACAGTTTGTGGTTCCGCTGTGGCAAGAGATGCCAGCGGGTTTGGACAAGCGCGAACAAGTCCTGGCGGCGCGTCTGGCAGAGGGGCCACTGCGCCTTGGCCATGCGGTGCAGTCACGGATGGAAAGCCCCGCATTGGGGCGGCTGGTGGAGCGTGGTCTGGCTATTCTTGCCGGGGTCACGCCCTCTGATGCGTCGCATGTTCTGGGGATGGTGGATGCGTGGGATGCGCAGGCTGCCGAAAAGGCGCTGACGCTTTTTGCCCGCAGGCGCACCGGAGCGGGAACGCGGGTGGCCGAAAACGGACAGGTGCTGGCACGGAAGATCATTGATCAACTGACCGCGCAGACGGTCGATTGCCTGTTGCAGGCGGCTTTTGCCGAGGATGATCTGGCATGGCCCGATCCGGCAGCACTCGCAAAGCATCCGCTGAGCATGGCGGGGCTGGACCGGCACAGTGGCGTGGTGCGGATGCAGTTGTCTTTGGGCGTGCCGGTGATTGGTCTCGGCGCCTCTGCTGCGGCCTATTATGGCGCTGTGGGTGACCGGCTTGGCACGCGGATGGTATTGCCTGAACATGGCGGTGTGGCCAATGCCATTGGTGCAGTTGTGGGGCAGGTGCGGATGCAGGCCACGGGGACCGTCACAAGTGCGGGTGAAGGGTCTTTTGCTGTGCACCTGACGGACGGACCGAAGATCTTTGCGGATCGTGATGAAGCGCTGGGCGTTCTTGAGGCGGCTCTGCGGGAGGAAGCCGAAGGATTGGTGCGCGCGTCAGGGGTGGAGGAAATCCGCTTTTCCGTGTCGCGCGATATTTCTGAAATCACAGTTGAAAACAGGGCCATGTTTATCGAGGCCACCCTGCGGGTCGAGGCCAGCGGCCGCCCGCGGATCGCCAGCAGCTAGTCCATTTGTGTCAGACTTCTGCTGATCTTTCACATTGTTGTCAGGCTGATTGCGCGAACGGATTGCATCGGTCACAACAAATCATCTTGTGAGGAGGCCAGATGCTCGACCGTTACGCACGTCAGTTGATTGACCCGCCGTTGAACCTGATGGGTCGCGGGTTGGCGGCGCGCGGGTTTAGTGCGGACGGTGTTACACTGGTCGGGCTTGCGCTTGGGCTGTTTGCAGCTCTTTTGATCGCCTTGGGCCAGTTTGGTTGGGCTTTGGTGCCGCTCTTGGCCAGCCGTTTGGCCGATGGCCTTGATGGTGCCGTGGCGCGGGCAACGCAGAAAACGGATTTCGGCGGATATCTGGATATTGCAGCGGATTTCCTGTTCTACGGGGCCATTCCGATGGCCTTCGTGCTTTACGATCCTGCGACAAACGGGGCGGCCGGGGCGTTCCTTCTGGCGTCCTTCTATTTCAACGGGACGAGCTTTCTGGGCTACGCGATCCTTGCCGAAAAGCATGGTCACAAGACCGATCTGCAGGGGCAGAAGACGCTCTACTATTCCAACGGGCTTCTGGAAGGGACGGAAACGATTGTCTTCTTCCTCCTTCTTTGCCTTTTTGAAACTTTCTTCGCGCCACTTGCGTGGCTCTTTGGAAGCCTGTGCTTCGCAACGGCGATCCTGCGCATACTCGCCGCCAAACGTATCTATACTGACTAAAGGACGTAACTTATGAAACATCTTGCCATTCTGGCAGCTTTGCTGGCCCCGGTTCCCGCGCTTGCAGATATCGACGTCATCAATTGGGACGCTGTCACCGCCGAGGCCGAAGGCCAAACGGTGTTCTGGAACGCATGGGGCGGCTCCACGACAACCAATGACTTCATCGCGTGGGTCGGTGAGCGCGTGATGGAAGAGTATGGTGTCACGCTTGAGCATGTGAAGCTGACAGATACCGCAGATGCGGTCACACGTGTGCTTTCCGAAAAGCAGGCGGGCGAAGATGACGACGGCGCCATCGACATGATCTGGATTAACGGTGCGAATTTCGCGTCTATGAAAGAGGCCGATCTCTTGTTTGGCCCTTATGCAGAAGCATTGCCGAACTGGGCTTTGGTCGATGTCGAAGGCAAGACCGTGCAAACCGATTTTACTGTGCCGACCGAAGGCTATGAGAGCCCATGGGCCATGGCGCAGGTGGTCTTTGTGAATGATACCGAGGATATGCCCGAGCGTCTGGGGTCCATGCAGGCCCTGCTGGAATGGACCCAAGCCAATCCCGGGCGGTTCAGCTATCCACAGCCGCCTGATTTTCTTGGTACGACATTCCTCAAGCAGGTTCTGGTCGACATTCTGCCTGATCCGTCTGTGTTGGCGGCACCAGCCACGGACGAGAACTATGAAGATATCACGGCCCCGCTTTGGGCCTATATGGACGAACTGACGCCGAACCTGTGGCGTGAGGGCAAGGCCTATCCGCCGACCGGCACCGCCATGTTCCCGCTGATCGCGGACGGCGAGCTGGATTTGTCGATTTCCTTCAGCCCCGGCGCGGCTTCGACTGCCATTGCGAACAATGAACTGCCACCGAGCGTGCGGACCTTCGTGTTGGACAAAGGCACCATCGGGAACGCGTCTTTCGTGGCGGTGCCTTACAATTCGGGGTCCAAGGCCGGTGCAATGGTGGTTGCCAATTTCCTGATGTCGCCAGAGGCGCAGGCGCGCGCGCAGGATCCTGCGATCCTCGGCTATGGGACGGTGTTGAACATGGATGCTTTGTCGGATGATGACCGCGCGTTGTTCGATGCGCTTGAGCTGGGTGTAGCGACGCTGACGCCTGCCGAGTTGGGCACAGTGCAGGATGAACCGCACCCAAGCTGGGCTACACGGATCGCGGATGATTGGGTCACACGCTACGGTGTTTCGCAGTAGCCCGTGTCGAAAGTAAGTGAACGCAGCCCCGGACTTGATCCGGGGCCTCGCCGTTGCAGTGGGAGGTCCCGGATCATGTCCGGGACTGCGTCGTACCAAATATGAACCGCCGTCGTTTCCTTCCCGTCCTGCCAATCCTGACCTTGCTTGCCATGCTGGGCCCCGTGGCGGCCGGTCTGTGGGGGACGGTGCTGCCGGCCTTCGGGCATTTGCCCGCAGCGGGACTGGCGGGGCCGTCGCTTGATCCGTTTCGCGATCTGTTTGACTGGGCGGGCTTGCCACGGGCGGTGATGCTATCGCTCTCGACGGGGGTGCTGGCGACAGGCATTTCACTTGCGATTGTTGTTCTGGTCACCGCCGGCTGGTCCGGTACGCGGCCCTTTCGCGCGCTTGAGCGGTTGCTCTCGCCGCTGTTGTCGGTGCCGCATGCGGCAGCCGCCTTTGGTCTGGCCTTTCTGATTGCGCCTTCGGGCTGGTTGTCGCGACTGGTGTCGCCCGGCCTGACAGGCTGGGAGCGCCCGCCGGATCTTTTGATCGTGCAGGATAGTTGGGGCCTGACGATGACAGCGGGCCTGATCATCAAGGAAGTGCCGTTCTTGCTGTTAATTACGCTGGCCGCCCTTGGACAGGCCGATGCGCAACGCAGCACCACCATCGCGCAGGCGCTGGGCTATGGGCGGGTCACAGGCTGGCTCAAAACCGTGTTTCCGCGTGTCTATGCGCAGATCAGACCGCCGGTTTATGTGGTTCTGGCCTATTCGATGTCGGTGGTGGATGTCGCCGTGATCCTTGGCCCGAATACGCCGCCGCCCTTGTCGGTGCAAATTGTGAAATGGATGTCTGATCCTGATCTGGCGATGCGGCTTGAGGCGGCGGCGGGTGCGCTGTTGCAACTGGGCCTTGTGGTCGGTGCGTTGATCTTCTGGCGGCTTGGCGAAGTCGTCGTTGCCTCTCTGGGGCGGCGCTGGATCGCCAAAGGCAGCCGCGGGCGGCTTGATCCGGTTGTGGCGCAGGCTGCGCTGGTCGCGGGCGGGATTTCGGCGGCGGCTGTCCTTTTGGGACTGGTTGTCCTGGTGATCTGGTCTTTTGCAGGGTTCTGGGGGTTTCCGGATGCCTTTCCTGATGGCTGGACCCTGCGCAACTGGATGCGCTTTGGTCCGGGCACGCTCGAGGCGCTGGGTGAAACGGCCCTGATCGCCTGTACTGTGGCCCTTGTCGCGCTGATCCTGACTATCGGATGTCTTGAGGCCGAGTACCGCTATGGTCTGTCGTTCAGCCAGCGCGCGGTCTGGTTGTTGTACCTGCCGCTGCTTATTCCCCAAACCGCATTCCTGCCGGGGTTGCAGACCTTGATGTTGAATATGGGGGCTGATGTCGGGCGATTGCCGGTGATGCTGGCGCATCTGGTATTTGTGCTGCCTTATGTTTTCCTGTCCCTCGCTGATCCGTTTCGTGCGTGGGATACGCGCATGGGCACGATTGCCGCAGCTTTGCGGGCCAGTCCTGACGGCGTGCTATGGCGCGTGCGCCTGCCCATGCTTTTGCGTCCGATCCTGACCGCATTGGCGGTGGGTCTGGCAGTGTCGGTGGGGCAGTATCTGCCGACCTTGCTGATTGGTGGCGGGCGCGTTGCGACATTGACGACCGAGGCTGTGGCGCTGGCCTCGGGCGGCGACCGGCGGGCGATCGGGGTTTATGGATTGATGCAGACTGGGGCGGCGCTGGTACCATTTGCGCTTGCGCTGCTGCTGCCGGCGCTGATCTGGCGCAACAGAAGGGGATTGCGGCATGGATAAGGGTTTGGTGCTGAAAGACGTAACGATCACCAAAGGTGGTGTGCCGCTATTGTCAGTCGCGCAAGAGATCGCGCCGGGCGAGGTGCTGACGATCATGGGCCCTTCTGGTGTCGGCAAATCGACCCTGCTGGCCTTTATCACGGGCACCTTGGCCAGTGATTTTGTCGCGACAGGCGAGGTTTGGCTGGATGGCCAGAACATCACCCATGCGGCGCCGGATCAACGCAGGGTCGGGATCCTGTTTCAGGATGATCTGCTGTTTCCGCATTTATCGGTCGGGGCCAATCTGGCCTTTGGCCTGCAACCCGGTGGTTGCCCTGCAACGCGCAAGGCAAAGATCGAAGAGGCGCTGGATGAGGTTGGCCTGAGTGGCTTTGCAGGCCGTGATCCCGCCACGCTGTCAGGCGGGCAGAAGGCGCGGGTCGCACTCATGCGGATGTTGCTGTCAGAACCCTGCGCGTTGCTGTTGGACGAGCCGTTTTCTCGGCTGGATGCCGCCCTGCGGGCCCAAGTACGTGAGATGGTGTTTGACCGTGCCCGCGCCCGCGCGCTGCCTGTGCTGATGGTGACGCATGACGCAGAAGATGCGCAGGCGGCGGGCGGTGTGATCGTGACGCTGGGTGGATGAGTGGAAGGCGGACTCGCAGTTCGGAGTTGAGGCGCGCACTGCGCAAGGTAACTTGGGTTTCGCGCGCAATTTGACCGTAAGTCTGACTTCACAAACACATGACCTGTGGTCATGATGGCGGGTATTGTCCGCTGCTGCCGGGATAATGCGTACCCGCCAGCAGAATACGAGTTGGAAGTAGAAAGTTGTCATTCGAATCATACCGGGCGCGCCGGCATTTTGCCAATCTTGATGGCCTACGCTTTGTTTCCATAGCGATGGTGGTCTGGCACCACGGTATTCCACTTGATCAAGGGGGCGCTCAGATACTCCTGCGCGGTTTTCTGGGCGTTGATTTCTTTTTCGTGCTCAGCGGATTTCTGATTACAACACTGTTGCTGCGCGAACGGAGTGAATATGGCGATTTCTCTCTAAGAAACTTCTATCTGCGCCGTGTCTTGCGCATTTTTCCCGTGTACTTTTTCGTGGTGGGATCAGTATCGGCCTACTACATTTTCATAGCTGGCCAAACGGAACTGGCATTGCTGGTGCCCTTCTATGCCTTGTTCCTATCGAATTTCCTGATCGATCATATCCCAAATCTGTACATTACCTGGTCACTAGCGGTGGAAGAGCAGTACTATCTGGTTTGGCCATTGGTCCTGCTTCTTGTCCGCACGCGATATCTGATACCGGTTTCGCTCTTTCTGATTGGGATCAATGTTGCCGCCATTATGGGCACATTTGGTCCGGAACCTGCAGGAAACGGTGTTTATCGCATCTGGCTGCCCAACTCGACCTACGCTCCGATCATCATGGGATCACTCCTCGGGCTGATCTTGCACTCCGCGCAAGGCTTCCGCGTCGTTAAGAGACTTCTGGGAGGTCGCTGGGTCGCAATTGCCGGTTTTTGTTTATTGGCTCTCACGATCCAGTTGGCGCCTTCTGATTTGCGTGGCCTTCCAAATCTTTTGATACACACAATAATGGTCGGGATACTTGCCGCATTGGTCGTGCGCGAAGACAATGCGGCCCTTGCGATCCTGCAAAACCGTTTCATCGCCCGTATCGGGGCTGTGAGCTATGGTATTTATCTATATCATTTGCTTGTCCTCGACGTGGTCAATCGGATTGCGGGCCGTCTTGACCTCATGGAGCAATGGACAATTCTGGTGCTCTACAGTGTCCTTTCCTATGTTGTTGCAGAAATCAGCATGAGAACCCTGGAGGCTTACTTTCGCCGCTTCAGACCTGCGCCGAGGTCGGCCAAGTAGAGGTTTGCAAGGGGCCATTGAGCAGGCGTTTGCACTGTCCGCCAAGGCCCCCTCCGTCTTCTGGGTGCGCAGCAGACCCTAGCCGTTCCAGCCCTTCCGTCTTGGCACGCGGACCGCCAGCATCGGTTTGATCAGGGGTGAACGGTACCGGTTCAGGTCCAGCGCCTCATGCACGCCGGTCACCACTTCGCCGTTCAGCTGCGTTTGCACCGCGGATCGTGAATAGAACGGCGCGTCCAGCATGGGCAGCACTTGTTTTGGAACAACGCCGGGATCAGCGCGGGTTTCGCGCATGACCTGCCATAGAGAGCGTTTGAAGCGTGTCCTAGGTGGCGCATCGACGATTTTCGCGCGCCCGTCACTGTCAAAGGCGATCGCGGTGTCGAGCGTCGAGCCATCGCGGCGTACGGCGTCGTAGATGCAGGTCGCGCCTGCTTTGGTGGGATAGCGGCCCCATGTCCAGAAACTGAAATCCTCTTCCAGCGACCGCGTGCCGA
>CAYZKE010000117.1:0-8556 GCA_964478505.1 uncultured Loktanella sp. | reverse complement strand
ATCACCGCCACTGTGGCAATCCGCCGGATCAAGGGGCGGAAAAACGGATGGTGGAGGCCAAGGAAGTCTATCATTGCGCGACAGCAAGCCCCGCTTTGGCACAGGCGGCGACAATATAGTCATAGCCCATCTTGGAATAGTCATAGGGCGGGGCTGCGGCAGGGTCTTGTTCCGCTTCGACAACGATCCAGCCGTTGTAATCCATTGATTTGAGCTTGGCCGTGACTGCATCAAAGTCGATACAGCCTTCGGGATCCCCCGGAACAGTAAAGACGCCGCCCGCGACAGCATCTAGAAAGCTCGCGTCCTTGGCATGGATCGCGTCCAGAACCGGTTGACGCACGTCCTTGAAGTGGACGTGATGCACACGGTCCGCCCATTTGTCCAAAACAGCGATCGGGTCAGCACCTGCAAAATGCAAATGACCCGTGTCAAAAAGCAGACCCAGTGCAGGATCAGAGCCTTCCATCAGCCAGTCGATATCTTCGGCATCCTGGATCATCGCCCCCATATGGTGGTGATAGGCGAGCTTGACGCCTTGCCCTTGGGACCATTTGGCAAGCTCGGAGAGTTTCGCGGCGTAGTCCAGCACCTCGTTCCGCGTCAGTTTTGGACGCGTGGACACCGGAACGCCCATTGCACCCTGTATCGTGTTGGAACATTCGGCATAGACGATGCACGGCGCTTGCAGCGCTGCGAACTGTGCGACCTGTTCGGCAATCGCGTCCGCTTCTTGCGCGACGGTCGACACCATCAGGTTGCCGGAACACCAGCCGCCGCAAAGCGACACGCCATAGGCGTCAAGGTACTTGCGGAGGCCTTCGGTGTCCGCTGGCATCCGGCGGCCCCGTTCAACGCCGCTGTAGCCGATGCGCGCGGCGTCTGCCATCGCGCCTTCGGTCGTGTAGTCTTTGGTAAGTTCCGGCAGATCATCATTCTGCCACGCAATCAGGGAAATGCCGACTTTGACAGTCATTTAGTCAATCCTTTGGGATCTTTTGTTTTCTATATAGCTTGCATAGGCCGCGTTCACTTCGGCCCGCTCGGACACCTCAGGGACACCGACATCCCACCATGTGCCGCCATGTGGTGTGGACGGATAGGGATCGGTATCAATGACGATGACATAGGGGCCCTTGATGTCGTGGCGTTTCGCCAAGGCCGCTTCCAGTTCGGAGATTGTGCCGACCTTGACCGACGTTGCCCCCATAGATGCCGCATGAGCCGCAAAATCGATTGAGGAATTGTCGCCACCTATGGCGTGCGCCAGCAGGTTGTTGAATTCCGCACCACCTGTGCCCATCTGCAACCGGTTGATACAGCCGTAGCCACGGTTGTCGGTGACCACGACAGTAAATGAAACGCCCAGCATCGCAGCGGTCGCCATTTCCGAGTTCGCCATCATATAGGTGCCGTCTCCGGTAAAGCAGATCACATCCCGCGCGGGTTGGGCCATCTTGATGCCCATGGCGCCAGCGATCTCGTACCCCATGCAGCTAAAGCCGTATTCCATGTGGTAGGCGCCTTGCTTGTTGGCCTTCCATAGCTTATGCAGCTCGCCCGGCATGGTGCCTGCCGCACACATGGCCACGGTTTCTTCTGTTGCACTGCGCTGGACAGCGCCGATGACCTGCATGTCCGTGGGCAGAGCGTTGGTATCCGCTGGCGCATCGGTCAGCGGATCAACCTTGCCGAACCAATCGTCCTTCAACGCAGGCGCAGGTGCGGTCGCCTTGTAGCTGCCAATCGCGTCACCAAGTTCGGCAAGGCCCACTTTGGCATCGGCCATCAAAGGCATCGCGCCATGTTTGGCCGCATCATAAGCGGCTGTATTCAGGCTGATGATTTTGCGTTCCGGATTGGCGAACAGGCCCCACGATCCGGTCGTAAAATCCTGAAAGCGTGTACCGACACCCAGCACGAGGTCGGCTTGCGCGCAGACCGCATTTGCCGGCTCACCACCCGTCACGCCGATGGGCCCGAGGTTCAACGGATGGTCCCATGCCAGCGCCGATTTTCCGGCTTGCGTTTCAGCAACCGGAATACCGTGGGCTTCGGCAAAGGCCTGAAGGTCCTCACATGCATCAGCGTAATGCACACCACCGCCTGCAACAATCACGGGGTTCTTGGCAGCTTTGATAGCCTTTGCCACGCGCGCCAACTCACCCAGATCAGGACGGATGCGGCGCTGGTGCCAGACCTGCGGCGCAAAGAAGCTTTCCGGATAGTCAAAGGCCTCAGCCTGCACATCCTGACACATCGACAGGGTGACAGGGCCGCAATCCGCCGGATCCGTCATCGTGCGAAACGCCCGTGGCAGCGCGGTGAGCAGCTGTTCAGGGCGCGTGATGCGGTCGAAATACCGGCTGACCGGCTTGAAGCAATCATTCACGCTGACCGTGCCGTCATTGAAATCCTCAATCTGTTGCAGCACCGGATCCGGCCCGCGATTTGCGAAGACATCACCGGGCAAGAGCAACACAGGCAGGCGATTCACATGGGCAAGGCCCGCTGCGGTGACCATGTTCAACGCCCCCGGCCCGATAGAGGATGTCACGGCCATCGCGCGCTTGCGCTTCAACTGTTTGGCATAGGCGATGGCCGCATGTGCCATGGTCTGTTCATTGTGGCCGCGATAGGTGGTCAGGGTATCTTTGGCACCGTGCAGCGCCTCGCCGATACCGGCGACATTGCCGTGGCCGAAAATTGCCCAACAGCCAGCGATAAAGCAATCGCCATCCTCGTTCATCTGCGCACCAATGTAGCGCACCAAAGCCTGCGCTGCGGTCAAGCGGATTGTCTTAGTCATTTTTTGCTCCTCAGGCGGCGTTCAGCCGGACATCTGCCCGCGCCTTGTCCCATGTTTCGCACAACCGACCAAAGCGGGCGGCCATCTGCGACACAGCTTCGGCATCGGTCATGTCACCCTTCATCCACGCGCGCGCCGCATCGCCAAAGATTGTGCGCCCAACGGCAAAGCCTTTGACCAGGGGCT
The DNA here is from genome assembly GCA_964478505.1 of uncultured Loktanella sp. Classification (GTDB taxonomy): domain Bacteria; phylum Pseudomonadota; class Alphaproteobacteria; order Rhodobacterales; family Rhodobacteraceae; genus Yoonia. Next base: position 5,561 of record CAYZKE010000117.1, on the reverse strand, counting down.
GTTTGGCCGCCAGTGCAAAGCTTTGCGCCAATTCATCCTCGGGCGCATCAAGGCCCAGCACCACGATCCCGCGGGTGCGTGGATCATTGGTTTCAATGGCATTGACGGCATTGGACCACGCGGCGTCTGTCTTGAAGGGCTCAAGCTTCCACCAGTCAGGAAAGACGCCGGCATCATAGAACTGCTGGATCAATTGGGACGTCGTAGTGTCATCCACCGGACCAACTTTGGAGGGAATGATCTCCAACAGAAATTCAAGTCCATTGCGCCGCGCAGTCGTGAACAGCCGCTTTACGCGTTCTTCCTGTAAGGCGCGCAGGTCAGGCGCGTCGGTCGGGTGACAAAAGACCAGAAGCTTCACGATGTTCTCACGTGCCCATTCGCGGAACTGGCCGAAATCCTCGCCAAGTTCGGGTTCAAAGGTAATCGGGCGACTGCCGGGCCATTCGGTCGGGCGGCCGATCCAGAGACCAGAACCGGACGCGCGGTGCAGGGCAGAGCGGCCAATTCTGTTGTCACACAGGATGCCATAACCGTCCTGGCCGTCCGCGACCTGCAGTGCTGCATCAAGGCAAAGCTCTTTGAACGCGGCTCCCTTCTGTGCGGAATAGCCGGGGATTTCTTCAAGCTGCGAGCGGTGATCAAAGGCAAAGGTGCGCACGTGATCCCATGTGTTGCCCGTGCGGGTGATACGCGTGCTTGCCCAGTGCACTTGTTCAAGTTCCGCGTCATTGCGCAAATCCGGTTGCTTGATGCCACGATCAAAGAAGAAATTCAGCTCTTCCCATGTAGGATAGGCAGGGGTGCATCCGTGACGGCTGACGGCAAAGGCACCACAGGCATTGGCGTATTTCAACGCAACGGGCCATTCTTCGCCATCGAGCCAGCCTTTGAGCAAGCCCGACATAAACCCGTCACCCGCCCCAAGGACGTTGAACACCTCGATCGGAAATCCGGGACCTGTTTCGCCATCATCAAGGCTGGCGGGAATGTCGCCGGTAAAGGCTGTCGCCCCAAGCGCACCGCGTTTGCACACCAAAGTTGCCCCCGTGACGGCACGCACAGCGCGCAGCGCCGCCAAGGTGTCGGTTGATCCACCAGCGATATGGAACTCTTCTTCGGTGCCGACGATCAGATCGAACAGATGCAGCGATGCCTGCAGCTTTTCGGTGACCGCCGCACTTTCGACAAAACGGCTTTCGCCGTCGCCATGACCTGCCACACCCCAAAGATTGGGGCGATAGTCGATGTCCAAAGCTGTCAACTGCCCGTTCTCGCGTGCGAGGTTGAGCGCCTTCAAGGTTGCGGCGGCCACTTGCTGGTTGCTCAGATGAGTCCCCGTGGCGACAATTGCGCGCGCCCGTTTGATGAACTGCGGGTCAATGTCGTCTTCGGTCAGCCCCATATCGGCGCAATTCTCGCGGTAGAAAATCAGCGGAAACTGATCCTCGTCGCGGATGCCAAGCAGGACCAAGGCGGTCAGGCGATCCGCGTCGACTTTCACACCATCAATGGCCACACCTTCGCGCTGAAGCTGTTCGGTAATGAAACGCCCCATATGTTCATCGCCCACACCGGTGATCACGGCCGATTTCAGACCCAAACGGGCAGTGCCGCAGGCAATATTGGTGGGCGAGCCGCCGATGTATTTGTCAAATGACCCCATGTCTTCCAGACGGCCGCCGATCTGGGCGCCGTAAAGGTCAACCGATGAACGCCCGATTGTGATCAGATCCAGATCAGACATCTTCGATTCTCACCGGTTTGCCTTCCTTGGCCGAAAGCGTTGCCGCCTCTGCCATCGCCAGCGCGTTGACGCCATCCTGCAAGGTTACGGGCATTGCCGTGCCCTTGGTTACTGCGGTCACAAAGCTATCCCATTCGGCGGTGTAGGCGGGCATGTAACGTTCCAGAAAAAAGAACGTGGGTTTCGCGCCGGTGACACCTTGCTTGGTCGATTTGACCACAAGGTTTTCCAACATGTTTTGGGCCTGCAACAACCCTTCCGCGCCAAGCACCTCAAGCCGCTGGTCATAGCCATAGGCCGCACGGCGTGAATTCTTGATCACGGCGATCCGCCCGTCAGCATAGGTCATCGTCACAACAGCGGTATCGACATCGCCCGCTTCGCCAATTGCGGGGTCAACAATGCTTGTCGCCGCAGCCGTCAGGCTGACCGGTGTGGCGCCCATGATAAACTGTGACATATCGAAATCATGGATCATCATGTCGCGGAACAACCCGCCAGAGACCTTTACATAGGCAACAGGCGGTGGGGCAGGGTCGAATGAGGTGATGCTCAAAAGCTCGGCCTTGCCGATCTCGCCTGCGTCCAAGGCCGCTTTCAACGCCCCGAAACTCGGGTCAAAGCGGCGGTTGAAGCCGATCATGACCGGTTGACCGGTCTCAGCCACGACCCTTTGGCACGCGCGCGCGCGTTCAAGGCTCAGGTCCACCGGTTTTTCGCAAAGTACGGCTTTGCCTGCGGCTGTCGCCTTTTCCATCAGATCCGAGTGCGTATCGGTTGAGGTCGCAATCAGGATCGCGTCAATCGCGGGGTCCGCGATAATGTCATCTGTGCTGCGGGCCTCACAGCCATATTCGGCCGCCAGTTTCTGGGCGCTCTCGGGAATAAAGTCCGAAACAGCCACCAAAGTGCTTCCACCATGCGCAGTGATCGCTTTTGCATGGACCCAGCCAATTCGGCCCGCGCCGAGGAGACCAACTTTTAACATGAGATTCGCTTTCGTTATCGCCCCAAGGCAGCAGCCAGTTGGGCGTTGATTTAGAGTGCAGCCGCACAGTACCGGGCGGCTGCTGGTGTTTGTTTACTGGGCTTGTTTCCCCAGTTCAGGCACAAGTTTGGCAAGTTCGTCGCCGCCGGCCATCATATCGTGTAATTCGTCGTATTCGATCTCGCCGCGTTTGGCCGTACCAAGTGTCTGACCTCGGTTCAATACTGTAAAACGGTCACCTACAGCCAGTGCGTGGCGGACGTTATGCGTGATAAAAACCACGCCGATCCCCTGTTCGCGTACCTTATGCACGGTGCTCAGCACGTTGGCAGTCTGTCGCACACCCAAAGCGGACGTCGGTTCATCCAAAATCAGGACCTTTGCACCGAAATAGACCGCACGGGCAATGGCCACTGTTTGTCGTTCACCACCTGACAAGGTGCCGACGGCCTGATCAGGTCCACGCAGGTTGATGCCCATTTTGCGCATTTCCTGCATGGTGATTTCATCTGCTTTTTGTTGGTCGAGAAAGTTGATCCCGAATTTCTTTTTCACAGGTTCGTTGCCCATAAAGAAGTTACGGCTGACGCTCATCAGCGGGATCATCGCAAGGTGCTGGTGCACCGTCGCGATTCCGGCTTCCATCGCGTCTCTCGGGTCTTCAAAAGACATGGGCTTGCCTTCGAAAAAGATCTCACCCGCAGTTGGCTTGTGAACGCCCGACATCGTCTTGATAAAGGTCGATTTACCCGCACCGTTGTCACCCAAAAGGCAGTGGCACTCGCCGGGGAAAACATCAACCGACACACCGGCCAGAGCAATGACCGAGCCAAAGTGCTTCTGGATGTTTTTCATCTGGATAATTGCATCGGACATATCAACGCTCTCCTGTAATCAAGCGGCGGATGTAGGTATTCAGGATCACAGCACCCAAAAGGATTGCACCCAGGAACACCCGGAAAAGCGAGCTTTCGACACCGGCGAAAAACAGGCCCTGTTGCACGACGCCGAAGATCAGCGCGCCCAATGCGGCCCCGATGACCGACCCGTAGCCGCCTGTCAGAAGAGCGCCGCCGATCACCACAGCGATGATCGCCTCGAATTCTTTCAAAAGTCCACGGTCCGCACCCGCTGACCCGAACTCCATCACCTGACAGGTGGCAAAGACGGTCGCGCAAAAAGCGGTGAACATGAACATCTGGATTTTGACTTTGGTCACAGGCACGCCCGAGTTACGGGCCGCTTCGGCGTCACCGCCCGCGGCAAAGATCCAATTGCCAAAGCGTGTGCGTGTCAAAAGCACATGACCGAAGATAACCAGACCAAGCGCCCAGACAATCAGCATCGGAATACCATCGACCACAGGTTCACCGGCACGGGTGCCGCGTTCGAACACGTCGATGATCCCGATGTCGCCAAGCCATGTGAAGATTGGGCCGCCTATTTTGCCGCCAAAGACAGGGGCGAGCCAATCGCCCTCAGCGGCCTCTTTAATGCCGCCGATGATTGTTTTGCGCTCGAACGTCTGCGGAAAGAAAATGGTAAAGCCGCGCAGGATAAACAGGAACGCCAAAGTAACAATGAAGCTTGGCAGGCCGGTCCGGATGACGATGAAACCGTTCAGCGCACCGATCGCGATGCAGATCGCAAAGGTCAGCAGGATCGCGACCCAGACAGGCCAGCTCAGGGTAACCGAGAAAATTGCAATCAACATGCCCGCGAACCCGATCATCGAGCCGACCGACAGATCGAACTCGCCCGCGATCATCAGCAAGCAGGCACCAACAGCGATAATCATGAACTGGGCCGATACGACAGACCAGTTAAGAATGCCTTGGGTGTTGAACATACCGCTATCAGCAGCGGTCAGCAGGAAGAATGTAAACACAGCGATGGTGCCGACAATTCCGCCGAGTTCTGGGCGAATAAGAGCCTTACGGATGAATGAGGTTTCCTTGATCCGCTCGTCTGCAATTCCCGTTTGGGTACTACCGGTCATAGCGCAGCATTCCTTTGTCAGAGTGTGATGGGATGTGTTCGGTATCAGGGCGTCCGCAAAGAACGCCCTGAACCTTTTGTCCGTCGGGGTGCTGTGCACCCTGCCAAGACAGGGAGGAAAACCTAGCGGTATTCGCCAGCGAACTCTTCAACTTTTGTCAGACCGTCAGCCGTCACAAAGCCCGGGCCAGAGTTGATGTTATTGCCTGGCAGAACGCCGTAACGGTGGTAGTTCGCCAAAACGATAACCGGCAGATAGGCCTGCAGGAACGGCTGCTGGTCGATACCCCAGTTGATGACGCCGGACTTGAGACCTTTCACGATTTCTTCGCCCAGATCGAATGTCCCGAAGTAGATATCACCCGCCATGCCGTTTTCTTCGAGCGCAAGGATGGTGGGATCAGCAGAAGTCGGCCCGAGTGTCAGAACCGCTTCTGTTTCGGGGTTGGCGGACAGGTACGCCAGAACCTTGTTCTTGATTTCAGCAGGGTCCTGACCGCTGTCGATCATCTGGTTGCCCAGTTCCACACCCAGACCATCTGCAAAGCCCTGGCAGCGCTCGGTCGAAGAGGGCGAGTTGATGTAGTGGTTCACGCACAGGAACGAGCCGATACCGTCGCCCGCAGCACGCTGGCCGGCCGCGAAACCTGCATCATATTCGGGTTGGCCGACATACATCAGCGCGCCCAATTCACGGGCCTGATCCGGCGAACCGGAGTTGATGATGATGACATCAACACCGCTGGAAATCGCGTCAGAGATCGGGCCGGACAGCACGTCATAATCAGCCAGTGTTGTGATAATGCCGTCAGGGCCAGAGGCCGCGGC
>CAYZKE010000116.1:0-8636 GCA_964478505.1 uncultured Loktanella sp. | reverse complement strand
GAGGAACGCCTGAAAGCTGTGATGACAGAGATGGAAGACCACAAGGATGCGGTGCTTTTCATTGATGAAATCCACACAGTAATCGGTGCCGGTGCCACATCCGGCGGCGCGATGGATGCGTCCAACCTGCTGAAACCTGCGTTGCAGGGCGGCAAGCTGCGCTGCATGGGCTCGACGACCTATAAGGAATTCCGCCAGCACTTTGAAAAGGACCGCGCCTTGTCGCGCCGGTTCCAGAAGATTGACGTGACAGAGCCTTCGGTTCCTGACGCGATCAAGATTTTGCAGGGTCTGAAGCCTTACTTCGAAGAGCACCACCACATCAAATACACCGCTGACGCGATCAAGACCGCGGTCGAGCTCTCTGCGCGTTATATCAACGACCGCAAATTGCCCGATAAGGCGATTGACGTGATTGACGAAGCGGGTGCCGCACAGCATCTGGTCGCGGAATCCAAGCGTCGCAAGACGATTGGCGCCAAAGAGATCGAGGAAGTCGTGGCCAAGATTGCCCGTATTCCGCCCAAGAACGTCTCGAAAGATGATGCTGAGGTGCTCAAGGATCTTGAAAAGTCCCTCAAGCGCGTTGTGTTTGGTCAGGATCAGGCGATCGAGGCCCTGTCTTCTGCGATCAAACTGGCGCGCGCAGGTCTGCGTGAACCGGAGAAACCGATTGGTAACTACCTTTTCGCCGGTCCAACCGGTGTTGGTAAAACCGAAGTGGCCAAGCAACTGGCCGATACGCTGGGTGTTGAACTGTTGCGCTTTGACATGTCCGAGTACATGGAGAAGCACGCGGTTTCGCGCTTGATCGGTGCGCCTCCCGGTTACGTCGGTTTTGATCAGGGTGGTATGCTGACTGACGGTGTCGATCAGAACCCGCATTGTGTCTTGTTGCTCGACGAGATGGAAAAGGCACATCCTGACGTCTACAACATCTTGTTGCAGGTCATGGACCACGGGAAATTGACCGACCACAACGGCCGGACAACCGATTTCCGCAACGTGATCATCATCATGACGTCGAACGCAGGTGCGGCTGAAATGTCGAAGAATGCCTTGGGCTTTGGCCGTGAAGCGCGGACCGGTGAAGATACCGCCGCGATCGAGCGGACATTTACGCCGGAATTCCGCAACCGTCTGGATGCGATCATCAGCTTCGGTGCACTGCCGAAAGAGGTGATCATGCAGGTGGTCGAGAAATTCGTGCTGCAGCTTGAGGCGCAACTGATCGACCGTAACGTGCACATCGAACTGACCAAGGCCGCCGCCGAATGGCTGGCCGACAAGGGCTATGATGAGAAGATGGGTGCGCGCCCCTTGGGTCGCGTTATTCAGGAACACATCAAAAAGCCGCTGGCCGAAGAGCTGCTCTTTGGCAAACTGGTCAAAGGTGGTGTCGTCAAGGTTGGCGTCAAGAAGGGCGCGCTGGATCTGACGTTTGAAGAACCGTCGCAGGGCCGGATCACGGGTGGAAGCAAGAAACCTCCGCTTCTGACGGCAGACTAACCATCAGGTGCATTGAAAATCACCCGCTGCGCAAACTGCGCGGCGGGTTTTTTCATGGCTGGTCGGTATGCTTTGGCAACTTGCGCAGGGCTGGCACCGCATAAGGCACTGTGGCTTGATAGCGTGCGAACCTTTCGCCATAGCGCTGGGCAAATCGCCGTTCCTTTAACACGGGTGCGGCGAGGCAGTATGCGGTCAGACTGATCGCGAGGGCCAACTGGTCGGGCGTCCAGACAGGGACCGTCCAAAGGGTGAGTGCAAAGGCCACATAGATGGGCTGCCGGATGATCCGGAACAGACCCGAAACAGGCATGTCGGGGAAGACGGGTTTGATATTTTGCGCCAAAGACATCCACCCCAAGGCACCTGATTGCACCTCGGCCCCTGCGTCATAGCTGGCTTTGATCAGCAGCAGCCAAGCGATCACATAGAAGGTGCAAATCACATAGAACGCTGCCCCTTCGGCACGCCACCAGACAATGCCGCTGGGTGTCCAAAGCGCAAAGAGCGCCAGAAGCTGAACGGATGCGACAATCGCGTAAGTCGTGGTTGAGAGCGTGCCGCTGTAGGCTGCGGGTGCGAGATAACCAAGCAACCGCCGCCCCCGCGCGCTGAGGAGCAAGGAGTGCATAAGCGGAAACTGCAGGATCAAAAGCGCGTTGGCCAAAATCGCCCAAGTGCCCGGCACACGGCCCAGACTTTCGCTCATCCCGAAAAACATGGCCGTGATCATCGCCATCACGGCGGCGGCAAAGATCACGTGGCAAACTGTGCCATAAAGAAACGCCACCGCGATCCGTTTACGGCCTGCAGGCGGGCGCAAGACGCCGAGACAAAGGGTGAGAAGGCGCTTCAAGGGAGAGAGTTTGTTCTGATCCATGTGCCCCAAATAGGACGGGCGCGGCGGAAGGCGACTGTTGAGGGGCATTGGTCGCAGCTTGCTTTCATGCGCGGCCCAGCTAGGTGGCAGTGCATGACGAAGAAACCTGAACTTGCCCCCGAACATGTTAGCGAAGTGATCCAGATGGCGCTGTCGGATCACGTCAGCTTTGCCGACATTCACAGCGAATACGGGATTGGCGAGAAAGACGTCAAAGCCCTGATGCGCGACACCCTGAAGACCGGCAGTTACCGCGCATGGCGTAAACGCGTCCGCGATTTCTCGGACAGACGCGCGCATTACAAATAGCTGGCAATGTGGCGCGACCCGCCTACCTCAATCACATGAGTGAACAAGACCCCAACGTGCGCGCGCTTGCCGTGCCTTCCAGCCGCGTATCGCGGTTTGGCCGTTTGAGCGCGATGACGGCCGGCGTTGCCGGTAATATGGCCGTCAACGGGATTGCGCAATTGGCGCAAGGCCAGCGGCCCGCAATGCGCGATTTGCTGATCACTCCGCAGAACATTACGCGGATCACCGAAAAGCTTGCCCAGATGCGCGGTGCGGCGATGAAGATCGGGCAACTTATGTCGATGGATACGGGTGAATTTCTGCCGCCGGAGATGGCACAGATCATGGCGCGGCTGCGGGACAATGCCCATACGATGCCGCCCGCACAGTTGCGGCGGGTTCTGGATACGCAGTGGCCCCAGAACTGGTTGAGCCAATTCGCAAAGTTTGATGTGCGGCCCATTGCGGCAGCCTCGATCGGGCAGGTCCATCGTGCAAGGCTGAAGGATGGCAGGGATCTTGCGATCAAGGTGCAATATCCTGGCGTGGCGGACAGCATTGACAGCGATGTGGCAAATGTTGGCGCTCTGTTGCGCATGTCGGGGCTGATCCCCAAGGGGTTCGCGCTTGCGCCTTATCTGGAAGAAGCGCGCAAGCAGCTTCATCAAGAGACGGATTATACCCGCGAAGGGCAGTATCTGGCGCGGTTTGGCGCGCTTCTGGCGGATGCACCGGCATTTGATGTGCCTGCGTTTATCCCTGAATGGAGCACGCCGCAGATATTGGCGATGTCCTATGTGGAAAGTGTGCCGATTGAAGCGGCCTTCGCCCAGCCCGAGGCGGAAAGACACCGGATTGCCGATGCACTGATCGGGCTGACCTTGCGCGAGCTGTTCGACGAAGGGCTGATGCAGTCAGATCCGAATTTCGCCAACTATCGCTATGATCCACAGACGGGCCGGATCATCTTGCTGGATTTCGGCGCAACCTGTGAATTGAACCCGACGGTCGTGGCGCAATACCGCGCGTTGCTGGCTGCTGGTTTGGGTGATGATCGCGCAGCGCTCGCGCGGATCGCGCAAGAGATCGGGTTTATCGCGCCCGATACCGCCGACCGTCACCGCAAGGCAATTATGGACATGATGCAGATGGCCTTTGACGCCTTGCGCGCGAACGGGCCGTTCGATTTCACCGACAAGACCCTGCCGCGCGCGATGCAGACGGCCGGGATAGCACTGGCCGAAGACGGATTTATTCCACCGCCTTTGCCGATTGATGTCTTGCTGTTGCAACGCAAGTTCGGGGGCATGTTCCTACTGGCCAGCCAGTTGGGCGCACAATTGGAGCTGTCGGGATATTTCGCACGCTACGTTGCGTCTAGCGCTCGGTAAGCTTCAGCTCGATCCGGCGGTTCTGGGCGCGGGCCTCTGGTGTGTCGGCAGGGTTCAGCGGTTGATATTCACCAAACCCGTTCGCGGCCAGACGGCGCGGGTCAATGTCAAGATCGCTGCTCATAAAACGCACAACCGACAGCGCACGCGCCTGACTAAGCTCCCAGTTATCGGCAAAGCGCGCGCCTGGATTGAGCGGGATATTGTCGGTGTGGCCATCCACACGGATGACCCAGTCAATGCCTTCGGGAATATCGTCTGCGATGCTGCGTAGAATATCCGCGATATTGGCAATTTCCGCTTCGCCTGCTGGCGAAAGATCGGCACTTCCTGGCTCAAAAAGCACCTCGGACGCAAAGATGAAGCGATCACCCTCGATACGGATCCGGTCCTGACCTTCGAGGATCTGGCGTAGTTCGCCAAAGAAGTCGGATTTGAAGCGTGACAGGTTTTCGGCCTCTGCAGCGAGCCTCTCGGCCTCTTCTTCCAGTCGCGCGGCCTCGGCCTCGAGCCTGATGCGTTCCGCCTCTTCCAAGGCGCGTCTGCGCCGTTCTTCAGACACAACGCGGGCAAGCGCGGTGTTTAGCTGTGCGCCCAAGGTTTCGATCTGGACTTGCGCCTCGCGGTCGGCCTCTTCTGCGAGGTTGAGCAGCGATTGCAGGTTGCCCACCTGTGTGCGCAATTCGGTGATCTGTTCATTCAGCAAAGCCACCTGACGCTGGCTTTCGGCAGACAGCGCCTCTTGCGCGGCAAGTTCCTCATTGGCGAGGGCAAGAAGGGCCGCCTGACGTTCTGCTTCGCTTGCCTCTTCGCCAAGATTTCCCTGCAGTTCTTCCAGTTCGCTGGTCAGCGTTGCGTTCCGCGCGTCAAGTTCGGCCTGTGCTGCGCGTGCGGCGGCCAGCAGGGTCAGCGTGTTCTCTGCTTCCTGACGCTGCCGCTCAAGATTGAGGGTCATCGCCGTCAGTTCGGTGTCTGCATTTGCCAGCCGCTCACGCAGCGCTTCGGCGGCGGCGGCGCTAGTCAGTTGATCGGCCTCCAGCGCCGTGATCCGCGCGGTATTGGCGTCATTCTCGCTTTCCAGATCGGCTATCAGTGCTTCCAACGCTTCGCGGCGGGCGGCGGCAAGGCGCGCGGCCTCTGCGCCCTCGTCGATTTCAGTGCGGGCCTGCGCAAGGGCGAGGTTGAGCGCTTCTTGCTGTGTCAGCAATCGCGCCTGCTCGGCTTCCAGCCCTGCAATATTGGCAAGCGCGTCGCGGCGTTCGCTCAGAAGCCCCGCGACCTGTGCCTCGAATTGGGTGATTTGGGTTTGCGCCTGCGCCAGTGCCTGATCCTGCGCGTCGCGCTCGGCGATCAGGGCCGCAATCCTTCCGGCCTGCCGCGTGGCCTCTGCGTTGGCGGCATCAAGATCGGCGGTCAGCGACGCGTTGGTATCGCGCGCAAGCCCCAGCGTGGCTGTCAGCGCCGCGACCTCATTGTTCAGCGCGTCCAGCTCGGTTTCCTGGCCGGTGATCTGTTGGCGCAGCACGAACTGGATCACCATAAAGATCGTCAACACGAACATCAGGACCAGCAACAGCCCGGTCATCGCATCCACGAAACCTGGCCAGATCGCGTTCTGAAAGCGGTTCGATGATCTGCGGCTCAACGCCATGGATCAGCCTCTGTCCCTGATCGCACTTGCCAGATTAGCAATCTCGCTGCGCAGGTCGCCGACGCTTTCCTGCCGGCCCGCCGACATCTCTTCGAGGATGCGGAGCAGTTGCACGTCAATGGACCGCAGGCGCATCCGGCTTTCGGCATCAATGCCTTCCATCCCGCTGTCGTCCAGTTTCTGGATCAGCGCTTCTTGGCCAATGGCAACACGTTCGAGCATTTCCGATGTCGCATTGGCTGCGGTGCTTTGCGCCATCTTTTCGATCGCAGTTGCCAGCGCGTTGAACTTCTTGTCGTTCTCTTCGCGGTCGGCGTCTGTCTGTCCCATCATCATCTGGATGGTGTCCATCAGCTCGCCCAATTGTTCCACAAAGGGACCCATCGCACTGAGGTCGGCACCAAGGGCCCCCTCTTCACCATCAATCCCGACGCGGGTGATCGTGGACAGCCACTCTTCGAGTTCGCGGTAGAAACGGTTCTGACCATGGCCGGCAAAAAGCTCTAAAAGCCCCACGATCAAAGATCCGGCAAGCCCGAGCAGCGAGCTGGAAAACGCTGTGCCCATGCCGCCCAGTTGTGCTTCAAGCCCTGATTGCAGACGGGCGAAAATATCGGCACCACTTTCCCCTTCGCCGGGGTTCAGCGACCGGATGGTTTCAACAAGTGCAGGCACGGTCGTGGCCAGACCATAGAATGTGCCCAAAAGGCCAAGAAAAATCAGTACGTTGCCAATATAACGTGTGATTTCGCGATCTTCGTCGATGCGCTGCGCGACGGAATCAAGGATCGAGCGACCCGAGCTGGAGGACACCTGCGTGCGCGCCCCGCGTGAGCGCAAGAGCGTGGCAAGCGGCGCAAGAAGCGAAGGGGCCGCGCTATACGAATGCCCGCCTTGTTCCCGTGCGAACCGTTCGATCCAGCGCACTGAATTCATCAATACAAAGACCTGGTTAAAGCAGGACAGCACGCCCAGCACGAAGACCCCGAGGATGACCCCGTTCAGGTAGGGGTTTGTCTGATAGATCCCTGTGATCTGCTCAAGCCCAAGGTAAAGGCCCGCGCCGACCAGCCCGATCACAGTCAGCATGAAAAGCAGCTGACGAATGGGCAGTGTAAACTGCGGTTGTGATTTGGGTTCCCGTTTGTCCGACACGGATGGGGGCCTCATATTGTGTGACTGCTTCGCTCGCATAACACCATATGGCTGAACTTACACAAACCCAAACAAATTCGGGCCTTCAGTCTGTTGCCGTCAAAGCACGCACACGCGCAACCAACCAGTCCATGTCGGTGTCTTTTATGCCGAGCTCCGCGAGGTGGTTGGCCGTATTGAACAGATATTCGGTGTTCGGCCCGCGTCCGCCGACCGCACCTGCAATCATCTGCGCCTGTTTTTCAAGGTCGAACTGGCAGTACTGCACATGATCGCGGTCAATCACATAGGTCAGCGCCTGTAACGGTGCGCCTTGTTCGTCGATCAGTGTGACGGTTTCTTCATAATAGGCGGACGAGATTAACTCGCGTTCACGCAGTTGCGCCAGAACGGTGTCGGTCTCGTTCTCGGCCACCTGAAAGGCCACGCCGGTACATTGCCCGCCTGTCTGCGCATCAAGCGCGAGCACAAGACCGGGGTCGTCTTCTGTGCCGCGGTGATGGATGCTAAGCATGCAAAAACTGCGGTGATAGTCAGGCAGCCGCGCCTTGACTTGACGTACCGGTGTAAAACCGGGGTTCCACAAAAGTGAACCATATCCGAAAACCCAAAGTGCCATGGTGCGTGTCCCTTCCTTGAACACGCCCATAACACCGGTTTGAAGGAAACGGAACTAGACCGCGCGGAGCAGGTCACCAAAGATCGCAGCGGTGTGATCTTGCAGGTAAATCCGCAGCCAGGGTGTGTATTGCGCAGGGTGCCGCGCCACATCGGCAGAGAGTTCATAAAAATCGACCCAGCGGGTATCCATCACCTCTTCGGGGTTGGGCTTGACCACCAGATTATTGGGGGCGTCAGCGACGAAGACCTCGACAACCTCGTGTTCGATCAGCCCGCCACCCACATCGGCCCGATACTCGATCTGGTCACGATGGGATGGATAAAGTCCCTTGATCCCCAGTTCTTCGTCCAGACGCCGCATCGCACAGTCGGTCGGGTCTTCGTCCCATTCGGGGTGGGTGCAGCAGGTGTTCGCCCAAAGCCCGGGGGTGTGGTATTTGCCCAACGCGCGCTGCTGGATCAAGACGCGGCCACGGTTGATCACAAAGACACTGACCGCCTTGTGCTTGAGACCACGCACATGGGCATCCAGTTTCTCGACCGGTTTGAGTTTGCCGTTTTCCCAGGCCGGGATCATGATCGTCATGTGCGCAGCGGAGAGACAAGGCGCGTCAGATGCGCGAGGTTCTTGATGCCGATCTTCAAGTGAGCCATGGGCCGTGCCTTTACCAGTTTCTTGTTCATATAAGCCTCAAACGTGAGCTTTTGCACGTCGACATCATGACACAGGGATACAAACCGCTCGCGCCGTTCGTCGCTGCGGTAATAGGCGTTTTGCATCGCGCCCAAAACCCGGAAAACCTGTTTGTGTTCGCGCATGAAGAGTTTGCGGGCCAGTTGCAAATCTTTTACGCGACCTGATGCCAAAGTGGCCGCTGCTGCGGTCGCGGCAACGCGTCCGCCGACCATCGCATAGTAAATGCCTTCGCCCGATGACGGCGCAACGACGCCCGCCGCATCGCCTGCCAGTACCACATCCTTGCCATTGTCCCAGCAATCCAGCGGTTTGAGCGGAATGGGCGCGCCTTCTTTACGGATCGTCTTGCAATCGGTCAGCCCAGATGCCGCGCGCAGATCGGCAGTGGCTTTCTTGACGTCCACGGATTTGATCAAGGACCCCATGCCGACGCTGGCTTGC
>CAYZKE010000115.1:0-8689 GCA_964478505.1 uncultured Loktanella sp. | reverse complement strand
GAACCGCTGCGCTTTCTGGAGCCGCGCGAAAGCGAGACGCGCAAGATGCATAGCCTTGAGGAATACGGGCTGATGCATGTGAAGCTTTACGAAGACATCAGCCGTCACGGGCATATCGCGACCTCTTATGCCTATCCGGTCAAGGTCGAAGGGCGCTATGTCATGGACCCGTCACCTATTCCGAAATTCGATAATCCCAAGCTCGGCGATATGGCCGCGATCCAGCTTTTTGGTGCGGGGCGTGAACAGCGCATTCACGCCCTGCCGCCCTATACCCAAGTGGTCAGCCTTGATTTTGAGGATCACCCGTTCGAGGCGACAAAGGCCGATCATCCTTGCGGGATGTGCGGCGCGCAGGACAGCTATCTGGATGAACTCATCATTGATGACGCAGGCGGGCGGATGTTCGTGTGCTCGGATACCGACTATTGCGAGGCGCGTCAGGCGGCGGGCCATAAAGGAAAGGACGCGGCATGACACCTTTGCTGTCTGTTCAGGGCGTTACCAAACGATACGGTGCCCATATCGGTTGCGCGGATGTCTCGTTCGACCTTTACCCCGGCGAGGTCATGGGGATTGTGGGTGAAAGCGGCTCGGGCAAGTCGACCCTGCTCAATTGCATGGCAGGTCATCTGCGCCCCGATGCGGGGCAGGTCGTCTTCGATACGCGTACCGATGGTCCGCGTGACACGATCACGATGTCCGAACCCGAACGCCGGATGCTGGGGCGCACCGATTGGGCCTTTGTCCATCAACATGCGCGCGACGGGCTGCGCATGGGTGTCAGCGCCGGTGGCAATGTCGGTGAACGCCTGATGGCTGTGGGTGAGCGGCACTATGGCGACATCCGCGACAAGGCGACCGACTGGCTGGGACGGGTCGAGATTGATGCCGCGCGCGTTGATGATCGCCCGACGACCTTCTCGGGCGGCATGCAGCAACGCCTGCAAATCGCTCGCAACCTTGTGACCGGGCCGCGACTGGTGTTCATGGATGAACCTACGGGTGGGCTTGATGTGTCCGTGCAGGCGCGCTTGCTTGATCTACTGCGCGGTTTGGTCCGCGACATGGGGCTGTCCGCAATCATCGTCACACACGATCTGGCGGTGGTGCGTCTGCTCGCGGATCGTCTGATGGTCATGAAGGACGGCCGCGTGGTCGAAGCCGGCCTGACCGATCAGGTGCTGGACGACCCGCAGCATGCCTATAGCCAACTCCTTGTCAGCTCCGTTTTGCAGGTATGACCCATGATTGAACTTTCCAACGTCTCTAAAACCTTCACCCTGCACAATCAGGGCAGCGCGGTCATCGAGGTGATCAATGATGTATCCTTCGCCGTTGCTGCTGGTGAATGTGTGGCGCTCACAGGGGCATCTGGTGCGGGCAAGTCCACGCTGATGCGGATGATCTATGGCAACTACCTGACACAGGCCGGAGAAATCCGCATCGGCGATGTCGATCTCGTTCAGGCCGAACCACGGCAGGTTATCGCGGTGCGCCGCGAAGTCCTCGGCTACGTCAGCCAGTTCCTGCGCGTCGTGCCGCGTGTGCCCACACTTGATGTGGTTGCCGAACCGCTACGGACGCTAGGCGTTTCTGCGGAAGTGTCACAAGCCCGCGCCAAGGCATTGCTGGGCCAGTTGAACATACCTGAGCGCCTTTGGTCGCTGTCGCCCACCACCTTTTCAGGTGGCGAACAACAGCGCGTGAATATCGCGCGCGGCTTTGCCCATGCCTATCCTGCGATGCTGCTGGATGAACCGACCGCCAGCTTGGATGCCAGGAACCGCGAAGTCGTGCTGTCCCTGATCGAAGAGGCCAAGGCGCGCGGCGCTGCCATCATCGGGATTTTCCACGATGAGGCCGCCCGCGACCGCGTCTGTGACCGCGAAATCGACGTCAGCCGCTTTACGCCAAAGGTTGCCGCATGACCCAAGGTCGCCTCATAGCTGTTGTCGGTCCCTCGGGTGTCGGCAAGGACAGCGTGATGGCGGGCCTTTGTGAGGCTATGCCGCGGTTGCATCTGGTGCGGCGCGTCATCACCCGCGCACCCGCGCTTGGCGGCGAAGATTACGATGCGGTGTCAGTGCCGGAATTTGAGGATCTGGTCGAGAATGGCGCTTTCGCAGTGCATTGGCGCGCGCATGGGCTGCACTATGGCATCCCGATCACTGTAAGGTATCAACTGGGCAAAGGCACCGATTGCCTTGCCAATCTCTCGCGCAAGGCACTGGTTGAAGCGGCCGAGACATTCCCGAACTTCGTCGTTCTCAACATCAGTGCAACACAACAAACACTAGCGCATCGTTTGTCTGCGCGGGGGCGTGAGACCGAGGAAGAAATCGCCAAACGCCTCGCACAGGCGGACAAGCCATTGCCGGCGGGGCTTCATGTGATCGACCTCGCCAATGATGGCCCGCTATCCCAGACCGTTGCCCGCGGGGTGGCGCTGCTTCAGCCGGCGAGTGTATAGCGATGGAGCATTTCAAAATGTCCATCTTCCCGCTCACCACACAAGGCGATCTGGTCAAGAATGAACGGCGCGGGCAGGGCGGGCAAAGATTTCCGCACAGTGTCGGACCATGTGGTAAGCTCTGCTTCGGGCAATTGCCCCGAAAGTGTCAGGTGAAAGCGGAATTCTTCCATCACATAGGGATAGCCCCATTGCACGAGCAAGGCATCCTGCCGCGCTGTGAGGCCGGATGCGCGACGGCGCGCCAACTCTGCGTTGCTGGCAGGTGCGCGAAAATCGTCAAGCGCGCTGACGCAGGCCGCTGCCACCCGCTGCAAGGTTTCTGTGTCACCGTGGGGTGTGAGGGCCAGAAACCGGCCAAGCGTGGTCAGCGCCAGACCATCGCAGACGGCAGGCGCAAGCGACGCCGCCAATTCCGCGACCGCCTTTTCAAGATCAGCGACAGTACGGCCATCCTTGAGCCGGAAGGGCGGCTTCAACGTCCCGTGAAACCCGTATTTGCGCGGTGTCATTGTAATGTCACGCAGATCGGGCAGATCGGGCTGACGTGTCAGTTGACCGTTCACAACATCCCACCCGAGCCACGACGCCCCGAAATCGGCCAAAGACCCTGCCGGCGGCACATAGTAAATTGCAAATCGAGAGTATGACATGAATTCCCCTTTTCCCACGGCCTCTTTGACAAAGGCTTGTGACACGGATGTGTCAAGCAACCTGTGTCTTGCAAATGCGCAGCTTGTCCTGGCGGATCAGGTAATCACCGGAGCGGTGACAATCGAACAAGGGGTCATCTGCGATATTGCCGAAGGAGATCATGTTCCGGCAGGTGCCCTCGATTGTGCCGGTGATCTGGTGATCCCGGGGCTTGTTGAACTGCATACCGACAATGTCGAGCGCCACATCGAACCGCGCCCCGAGGTGGACTGGCCGCATCTGCCCGCGCTGATCGCCCATGATGCCGAACTGGCGTCTACGGGCATCACAACGGTGTTCGATGCGCTGCGCGTGGGCTCGATCCATAGCGGCAAGGCGCGCTATAGTGATTATGCCCGCAAACTGGCGGACGAGCTTTTGGCCGCGCGTGCGGCGGGTTTCTTCAAGATCAGCCATTTCCTTCATTTGCGGGCCGAGATTTGTTCGGAAACGCTGCTTGAGGAACTGGCGGCCTTTGCACCCGAGGACCGCGTCGGAATCGTTAGTCTGATGGATCACACGCCGGGCCAGCGCCAGTTTCGTGACCTGACGGCGTTGAAAACCTATGTTGGCAAGAAACGCGGTCTGAATGACGCCGAATTTGACGCCCATGTCGCGAACCTGTTGGACCTGCAAAAACGCTATGGCGCCAAGCACGAAACCGGTGCTGTCACCGAAGCAGTGCGCCTTGGTGCGGTGCTTGCCAGCCACGATGACACCACGGCCGAGCATGTTGGTACCTCTGCGGGCAATGGCGTGGGTTTTGCCGAGTTTCCCACAACAGTCGAGGCCGCCGCGGCCTGTCGTACGCACGGGATTGCCGTGATGATGGGCGCACCCAACCTTATCCGTGGCGGGTCGCACTCTGGCAATGTCGCCGCCGAAGAACTGGCGAAAGCCGACCTTCTTGACATCGTGTCGTCAGACTATGTGCCTTCGGCGCTGCTTTTGTCCGCCTTCCGCCTTGCCGATATCTGGAATGATCTGCCACGTGCTATTGCGACCGTGACGACCAACCCTGCCAAGGCTGTACGGTTGCACGATCGTGGTGCCTTGAAGACAGGTTTGCGCGGTGATGTCTTGCGGGTGCGCAGAATTGGTCAAACACCGCTGCTGCGGGGCGTGTGGAGCCAAGGCAACAAGGTTGCATGACCCTGCTGCGCATTGATCGCGATTACCTGCCCGCCATCGGGTTGGGGATCACACAGATCATGGGCTACGGCACGTTGATGTACGCCTATGCCGTGCTGCTGCCTGAAATGGCCAAGGACCTTGGGCTTACCCTCTCGGAGGTCTTTGGCATCCTGTCGCTGGGTCTGTTTTTTGGTGGGCTGGTCTCGCCTGTGGCAGGCAAACTGGTGGACCGTTTCGGTGGGCGCTGGGTGATGACGCTTGGGACGATTGTTGCCTGTCTTGCTGTGATGGCAATGAGCCAGGTCGAGGGGCGGATAGGGTTATTCATTCTAATATTGCTGGCTGAAGCGGCAGGTATATTCGTGCTGTATAACGTAGCTTTTGCAAGCGTCGCACGGTTGGATTTGACCGTTCCGCCGCAGCGCTCGATTTCGGTAATCACCCTGTTCGGCGGTGTGGCGTCCACGATTTACTGGCCGCTGACATTGGCGCTTTTCAATCGCTATGGATGGGAAACAACCTGGGTGATCCTCGGGTTCAGTGCCTTGCTGATCTGCACCCCGATCCATTTCTTCGTTCTGCGCGGCCGCGAACGCGCGGCAGACGCCCCCAAGCCGGACAACGCACCGGATTGGCCCGAGTTGACTGGACGGCTGCGCAGACAGGCCATGCTTTGGATGGTCGTGTCATTCATCTTCTCGGGCTACCTGATGGGTGCCGTGATGACGCTTTGGGTGACCAACGTGCAGGATCTGGGGCATACGGCGGCGAT
The DNA here is from genome assembly GCA_964478505.1 of uncultured Loktanella sp. Lineage (GTDB taxonomy): Bacteria > Pseudomonadota > Alphaproteobacteria > Rhodobacterales > Rhodobacteraceae > Yoonia. The sequence continues at coordinate 3,617 of CAYZKE010000115.1, read as the reverse complement.
GGCTGCTCTCGCAGGGGCGGTGATCGGACCGTTCAAGACGGTAGGCCGGTTTTTCGAGATGCTGGTCAGTCAGAATATGTACCCCCTTGTAACCTATGCCCTGAGCCTTGGGTTGATGTTTTCCGGCTTTGTCGTCCTGTTGACGCTTGGCTTTACCCTACCGGGGCTTTTGCTGGCCGCCGCGCTTTACGGGATGGGTGACGGGATCAAGACGATTGCCCGCGGCACACTGCCTTTGGCCTTGTTTGGTGCCAAAGGGTATGGCGCGCGGCTTGGCTGGATTTCATTTGTGCAGATGGGGATCAACGCCTCTGCGCCCTTTGCTTTTGCATGGGCCACGCAGACCTATGGGGGATGGTGGTCTTTTGCTGTCATGGCACTGTGCCTTTGCTGTGCGATGGCAACCTACATGTTTATTCCCGACCCGAGGACACACAGAAATGACCCCGCTCAAGATCGGCGCCTGCCTGACAACCCCTGAGATTGATGACCATCGCGACTGGCTGTTCGATGCAGGACGCGATATCGAACTGCAGGATTTCATGACCTATTCCGCTTTGACGACGGGGTTTGAAGATCGCGTCGCCGCAGCCAAGACAGCCCTTGACGGACACAAGGGTAGGTTGGGTATTCATGGCCCTTTCGAGGGATTGGATATCGACAATAAAGATGCCGAACTGCGTCCGCTCATCACGGCGCGGCTCTTGAAAGCATTGGAGGCCGCAGACCGGATCGGCGCGCGCCAGATGGTTCTGCACTCTCCATATACGGCTTGGTATCAGAACAACATCTTCAGCTTCCCCGACTACGCCGAAAAGAAGCTTGCCCGTGTGCATGAAATTCTGGGCCCCGTCGTGCACGCCGGCGAGGACAAGGGCATCACATTGGTGATCGAGAATATTCAGGATGTGCGGCCCGAAACCCGCCGCGCATTGGTGGACAGTTTCGGAACCCCGGCCATCGCGCTTTCTATTGATACAGGCCATGCGCAGCTTGCGCGACGCATGGCAGGTGCACCACCTGTTGCTGATTTTATCGCCGATGCCGGCGCGCAGCTTGCGCATGTCCATCTGCAAGACGTTGATGGGCATGCGGACCGCCACTGGGCCCCGGGTGAGGGCGAGATTGAATGGACTGCGGTGTTCCGCGCCTTGGCTGCTTCCAGCAGTGACCCGCATCTGGTTTTGGAATTGCACAATAAAGCCGACATACCCAAAGGCTTTGGCGCTTTGCGCGACCTTGGCTTGGTGATTTGAGGCGAGCAGTCGAAACTTGCCGAATCGACGTCATCTCAATAGCGTCACAGTCGTGTTACAAGAGATATGGCTGGGGGGCTTTATGGCTTACTACATTGCAGAGCTTGATGAGGCGCAACAGATCGCTGCTGTTTGGATTAAGGAAAGCATGGCCCGCGGCCCACGTGTTTTCGACCCGGCAAAGCACTTTTTCGATGCGGACACTGCTTCAGGGTTTATTGGCGCGACGAAAGAAGAAATCGCAAGCTGGATCGACCGCGCCGGTTTGTCCGCGCAGCACACTTCTTATTCATAGAAACTCTTACTTCTCCGGTTTCAGTTCCTACCGCATTTAAAACGCCCTGAGCCTGATCTATCTGCCTGTAAGGACAGGCAAACCGCCTGATCATCACATCCCTAGCCAAGCTGTTTTACATCATCTATGTTGATAAAACTCTTGCAAATGGATGATAAAATGACAGTGACACCCGATCCAAAGCGCCGCATCGTCTCATCGCGTCACCTCGCCGAAGGCGAGGGTTGGGAAGCGTCCGAGGTCGAGTATGGCATGATAATCGCCTATAATGCGTTCTCGCGCTGGATGACGCGCTGCATGTCGGCGGCAGGGAATACCGATCTAACGCCGCTGGAAATTCTGGTGTTGCACAATACCAATCACCGTGGGCGGGATAAAAGGCTGACGGATATCTGCTTTCTGCTCAACATCGAAGACACACATACCGTCAACTATGCTTTGCGCAAACTAATGAAGATGGAGCTTTTGTCGTCAGAAAAACGCGGCAAGGAAGTGTTTTATAGTACTTCCCCATTGGGGGCGGAGCTTTGCGAGGCCTACCGTCAGGTGCGGACGCGTTGCTTCCTTGATGGGCTGGCGCATCTGGACATGACGGGGGATCAGATGCGGGCTATGGCAGCGAGCCTGCGTGCCCTGTCAGGACAGTACGATCAGGCCAGCCGCGCGGCGGCCTCGCTTTAATTCCCCATCATGTTTGGCAAGACGGTCACGATCTGCGGGAAAACCGTGATCAAGACCACGCCAAGCAAGAGGAGTAAGAAGAACGGGAACGCCGCTTTGGCGATGCGCAGGATGTCGATCCCTGTCAGGCCTTGGATCACGAAAAGGTTAAAGCCAACGGGCGGTGTGATCTGGCTCATTTCCACAACGATCACCAGATAGATCCCGAACCAAAGCGGATCGATGCCGACGGCCGTGACCATTGGCATGATGATCGACGTGGTCAGCACGATGACCGAGATACCGTCAAGAAAGCAGCCGAGGACAATGAAGAACAATGTCAGCGCCACCAGGAGCGCAGTCACCGACAGGTTCATGTCCGAAATCCACGCTGCCAGATTGCGTGGCAATCCCGTGAAACCCATAGATACGGACAGGAACGCCGCACCCAAGAGGATCAGCGCGATCATGCAGGACGTACGCGTGGCCGACATGACCGCAGCGCCGAACAAGGCCCAACTGAATGATCCTGACGCCCATGCAAGAAGTGTCGCCAGCACCACGCCCAACGCAGCAGCATCTGTCGGCGAGGCAAGCCCGCCATAGATCGCGCCGATCACGCCACCAATCAACAAGGCGACAGGGACCAAACGACGCGAGGCCATGATCTTTTCCTTGAAGGAAAACGTCTCGTCAATGGGTGGGATCAGGTTGGGGTTCATCCATGCGCGCACGGCGACATAGCCCGCAAAAAGGCCAATCAACATCAAACCCGGCATGATGCCTGCCACGAACAGGCGGGCGATGGATTGCTCGGTCGCCACCCCATAGACGATGAGGATAATCGAAGGCGGAATCAACAGGCCCAGCGTTGCAGAGCCCGCAAGCGTGCCAAGGATCAGGCTTTCGGGATAGCCGCGTTTGGTCAGTTCAGGCACGGACATACGCCCGATGGTGGCCGCAGTGGCGGCGGACGATCCCGAAACCGCCGCGAAGATTGCACAGCCGAAGACATTCACATGAAGCAACCGCCCCGGTGCGCGGGCCAGCCACGGGACAAGACCGGTGAACATGTCATCGCTCATCCGCGAGCGGAGCAGGATTTCCCCCATAAGGATGAACAGTGGCAAGGCGGTCAACGCCCAACTATGCGAATGGCCCCAGAATGTTGAGGCAATAATCAGCCCCGACGGCGCATTGGAGAAAAGCACCAGCCCCGCGAGACCGACAAGCGACAGCGAAAGAGCAACCCAAACGCCACTGGCCAAAAGGGCAATCAGAAGACCAAGAAGGGTAAGGCCGACCATAGGATCTGACATGGCTTAGACCTCATCCGGAGTGGAAAGAACGGGCGCGCGGGTGCGGATCAGATCGGCAAGCGTGTGAAGGACGGCGATCCAGAGCAA
>CAYZKE010000114.1:5855-8728 GCA_964478505.1 uncultured Loktanella sp. | reverse complement strand
CCACTTCAAAGCCCTCGACGGCTGTTTCTTCGGCCAGCACTGCCGCCACGTCAGCGGCCTCTTCGCGCCGGAACGGGGTTTCAAGGCGCGAAACAACACCACCCTCTGCATCCACTTCGTCAATCCGTAGCGTGTAAACACCTGTTGCGATATCGGGCAGATCAATCCGCCAGTCGCCGCCCTCGGTGACAGGCGCGGCTGTGACCGGTTCGTTGTCGATATAGACCTGCACGGCCCCATCGCCGGTGGCGCGGCCGGAAAGCTGGACTTCGCCCTCCGGATCATAGGTGATCGCATCAAGTGCCACGTTTGGCTGGGCCTCGGGTGTAGCGAGCGTGGGGCTCGCCTGAACGACACGCACACCATCCGCATCCGCTTGCAGCACCGTGGGCGCAACGGGTGCCGCAGGCACGAGGTCAGCATCCGGGACCGTCGGGGCTTGCGGTGAAGCAACAGATGGCGTGGCAACTGTGGCAACCTGCGCTGGATCGACCGATGCTTGTGGTGCGGGGTCTTCAGCCGCTGCGATTACGACGGGGGCCGCAATGGGCGCCACCATGTAACTTGTGGTCGAGGCGACCGCCTCGCCCTCCGGATCTGCCAGCAATGACAACCTGCGTGGTTGTGCGGCAGGGCCTGCGACGGGAAGTGAAACGAAATTACCCACTGAGTCGGCAATGACGCGGTCAATCGCTTCACCTGCCAGAATAACATCGACGGTTTGCCCCGGCTGGGCGCGCCCCGCGATCACCATGCTGCCGTCAGGTTCAACGCGAAAAGTATCGAACGCAGGCACCTGCCGCGCTTTCGCGGGCTCGGGGGCTTCGGCCACGATGTCCGGAGCAGGTTCAGGCGCGGCGGCGGGTTCAGGCGCGGCAACAGGTGTCTCGGCGACCACATCTGCAGGCGGATCATCCACATCTGGCTGCGGCATCATCAGGAGAATTAGAACACCAATGGCCACAGCAGCAAGACTGCCCAGCATCACAGGCTTTGCGCCTGATTTCACTTCTTCTTCCAAGTTTCGCCCCTTTTACAATGCCTGCTGCAGGCAAACCTATAGTCAAGGTTGAGACACCTTAACAACGCCGCTATGACCGGTCAAAGTGAAGCTAGTCCGAAGGAACCACAATGTCTGCACATCCAAAATCAGTTTGCGTCTACTGTGGCTCTCGGGACGGCGCTGCACCTGCCTATGCCGAAGCCGCCAAAGCCACAGGCGAAATGCTGGCCGCCAACGGCTGGCGTCTGGTGTACGGTGCAGGTGATGTGGGGCTGATGGGCCGTGTGGCCAATGCGGTTCAGACGGCAGGCGGCAAGACCTTTGGCGTGATCCCGACCCATTTGATGGATTGGGAAGTGGGCAAGCGCGATCTGGATACCTTCGTGGTGACCGAGACAATGCACGAGCGTAAAAAGGTGATGTTTATGAACGCTGATGCCATTGTCGTGCTTCCCGGCGGTGCAGGATCACTGGATGAGTTCTTTGAGGCCCTGACGTGGCGGCAGCTCAAACTTCACATCAAACCGCTGATATTGCTCAATACAGAAGGCTTTTGGGACCCTTTGCGCGATCTGCTGGTGCATGTGGTCGACGAGGGCTTTGCGGGCGACGACATCCTGTCATTCGTTCAGGTCGCCGAGGACGTCGCCGATCTCGAGGCCAAACTGAAAGCCGTGCTATAGCGCCTGCATCAGCTCCGCATACCGCCCCAAAGAGATGTTGGACCCGCAGGCAATAATCCCGATCCGGCGCCCTGCCAGTTCCGCCTTCAGCGGCCCCATGATGGCCGCCAGTGAGGCCGCACAAGCCGGTTCGGCCGTGATGCGCAGGATGTTTTGATAGATGTTCATCGCCGCCAGCATATCGTGGTCTTCAATCTTGACGATCCGGTCCACATAGGCGCGGCTTACACCATAGGTCAGCGGCAGCGCGAGCGGTGCGCCAAGACTGTCTGCGATGGTGGCAACTCTATCGAGTTGCACCGGCTGACCCGCTGCAAAGCTTTGCGACATACTATCCGCACCGAAGGGTTCGACACCGATCACCGTGGCATCAGGGTTCATCTGCTCGATCGCACAGGCCATGCCGCTGATCATGCCTCCGCCCCCGACGGGAATAACGAACGTATCTATCTGCGGCGCCTGCACGGCGTATTCACAGCCGCATGTCGCCGCGCCAAGGATCATATGATCCGCCTCATAGGGGTGCATGAGGGTCCGTCCATCCTCGGCTGCCGCGTTCATCGCGGCAAAGGCCGCAGCCATATCATCATGCAAAGTGACGGTCGCACCCAGCGCCTGACAACCGGAAATGCGGGCAGGATCAGTGGCCTGTGGCATGGCGATCAGCGCATCCACACCTGCGGCTTGCGCGGCCCATGACACCGCCAGTGCATGATTGCCACCGCTCGCCGCAACAACACCCGCCGCACGCTGCGCCGTATCAAGATTGCGCATCGCCAGCAAAGCACCACGCGCTTTGAATGATCCGGCTTGTTGAAAGAGCTCAAGCTTGACTGTGACGTCTGCGTCCTCTGGCAACAGTCCATTCCAACGGGCAGACCTCAGCGGCAGGATCGGTGTTTCAATCAGGTCCGCTTGCACTTGGTTTTTGGCGGCAATGATTTTTTCTAGCGTTGGTCCGATCATCACTTCCTCCAAGCAAAAGGCCCGTATGAGCGATGTCACACGGGCCTTCCAGATTGTCCAGATCAGACAGGATTACATGCGCGAAGCCACGTTTTCCCAGTTGACCAGATTATCAAGGAAGTTGGTCAGATAGGCCGGACGCTTGTTGCGGAAGTCGATGTAGTAGGAGTGCTCCCACACGTCGCAGCCCAGAAGAGCTGTCTGATCAAAGCAGAGCGGGT
>CAYZKE010000114.1:0-5845 GCA_964478505.1 uncultured Loktanella sp. | reverse complement strand
CTTGACAAGCCAGCACCAGCCCGAGCCGAATTGGCCCGCACCTGCGGCGCTGAACTGCGACTTGAATTCGTCAACCGAACCAAAGCTCTCGACCAGTGCTTTTTCAAGCTCGCCTGGCATCGCGCTGTCATTCGGGCCCATCATTTCCCAGAACTGGTTGTGATTCCAAAGCTGGCTGATGTTGTTGAAGATACCGTTCTGCGCAACAGCAGATTTATCGTAGGTGCCGACAATGATCTCTTCGAGAGATTTGCCCTCCCACTCGGTGCCCTCAATCGCCTTGTTGCCGTTAGTGACATAGGCGTTGTGGTGCAGGTCGTGGTGGAATTCGAGCGTTTCGGCGGACATGCCTTTGGACGCCAGCGCATCGTGTGCATAAGGAAGGTCGGGAAGGGAAAAAGCCATTTCTCATATCTTTCTGAGTTAAGGACAGGGATACCCCGTACATGTCACATGGACAGCGAAGGTCAAGGGTACGCGGCGGGACACGGTCGTCTGATTGCCGAAATCCACCTATGACATTCAGGGGCTCGCAGGTTGCCAAAGCTCGATCGGGTTGCCTTCTGGGTCGTGGATGCGTGCAAATTGCCCGATACCGTCCATCTGTATGCGATCAGTCGCCGTGATCCCTGCCCCTGCCAGTTCGGCAAGCGCGGCCTCCAGATCGGCCACGCGAAAATTCAGCATGAAAGAACGGTCTTTGGGGAAATAGGCTGTATCCGCATCAAAGGGGGACAGGATGGTTACACCTTCTTGCGTGATCCAAGGCATGTCGTACGGCCCGGTTGGAACCGGATTGATGCCCAGATGGGTGTGATACCACTGCGCCAAAGCGGCAGGATCCTTGGCGCGGAAGAACACGCCACCTATTCCCAAGACCTGAACCATATCAGTAGATTCTTTGATTATGATGCCTGATCGTTTCAGAAGCGCGACAAAAAAGCAATGAAAGGACCGTTTTGGACACGCCGCCCATCGCAACTAACAACAAAGGCCTCTGGGAACACGCCGCAGCGCGTTAGCACAAACCGCTGAACAGGCATTTCTGCGCGCCGCTGTTATGGTATAGTTAGGCTAGGTGTTTGTGGCAAACGGTCGCGCGTTTTGGTGGCGCAACAGATGCGCGGCGTCCTAAACCACCTATTCAAACTGAATAATGACCGCTTCGAAATCTACGTCGCTGGTGACCACCGTATGATGGCCCTTTCCGTGCTTGTCCTGCATGTGCCAGACATCGCCGGGGCCGATATCGCGGGCCTCTCCGTCACTGGCGGTCACACGAACCATCCCCGCAAGACAGATCAGCTTTTGCGCGACAGGTGTCGGGTGAATGGGTTCATCCCATCCTGCCTTTAGTCTTAAAAACATAGTTCTTTTGGCTGCTTCAGGCTGTGACACCGCGATGGCTTTGGCTGGCGGTGCAAAAACCCGCTCTTCAAGGGTGACCGTCACATCCTCCCAATGACTTTCGCCGCTCTCATCGACATAGAGCTTGTGAAAGGTCATCATGATGGAAAATACCCGACTTGCCCTGCCTTGGCAGAGGCCGCCAGCAGGTTGAACGCATATTCCGCGACGGAGCGGAAACAGATCACCTGAAACGTATCCTCATCGCGCATCCAGAAGGCCGCAGCCACCTGCCCCAGACGCGTGCGGCGGAAATCGCCCGGTTTGAAGGTGTCAGGATGCAGATCAACAGGCGCCAGTTTCGCGATCACCTCGCGGCAGAACGCACCTTCGACAATCAATACCGCCCGCGCGTCTGACACGTTCTCGGCCAGATAATGCGTGCCCGTCAACGCCTTGTCGATTGCGGCGATGGCTTCGGCCACCTCATCATAGGGCACAAGGACCAATATCTCGTCGGGCGACATCCAGCAGAGGCCCTTCTTGCCCTCACTTTCGGCCTGCCCCTGCGCCGGAAAACCCACACCGGACAAGCCCGTGCAAACGGCGCGCAGTTTCTTATCCGCCAGATCACCGCGCAGGATAATCATGCCCTGCAATCCCGCCTCGCGGATCGTCACTTCACCGGGGGCAACCTTGCCTTGCAATGCGCTGACAGCATTAGACATTCTGCTTCTCCCCTTCTTTATCATAGACGACAGGATCAACGATCCTTGCCCGCACGGTGGTGCCATCGACTTTGTTGAATTCAATGACCTCGCCGATCCGATCAGGCCCGCGAAGGACCAGCCCCATCGCGATCCCGCGCTCAAGATTGGCGGAATAATAGGTCGAGGTCACGCGGCCTTGGGTATTGCGCTGCCCGTTGGCATTCGTCCCCTCGGCAATCGCATAGGCCCCGTCCGGCAGAACCGAACCATCCTCGGTCTCAAGCCCGACCAGTTTCCAGCGGTTCGGATCGGCCATATGGCTGCGCTCATGCGCGCGTTTGCCAAGGTAGTCTTCTTTCTTCTTCGACAGCGCCCATTGCAGGTTCAAATCCTGCGGAATGACCGTCCCGTCGGTTTCATCCCCGATCATGATAAAGCCCTTCTCGGCGCGCAGGATGTGCAGGGTTTCGGTGCCATAAGGCATGATTCCGAATTCCTCGCCTGCTTCCATCAGCGCCTCCCAGAAGGCCGCGCCCTGTCCGGCAGGGACCGCGATTTCATAGGACAACTCACCCGAGAAAGAGATGCGGAAGACGCGCGCGTCAAAATCGCCGATCTTGCCTGCCGCATAGGTCATGAACGGCAGTGCCTCAGCGCTGACATCCATACCGCCCAGCTTGCGCAACAGTTTGCGGGCGTTCGGGCCGACCACGGCGATCTGGGCGTATTGCTCGGTGACATTGGCGACATAGACTTTCCAGTCCCACCATTCGCACTGCAGCCAGTCTTCCATATGGGCGTGGATGTGTTCGGCCCCGCCGGTCGTGGTGTGACACAGCCATGTATCCTCGGCCATGCGGACGACGACACCGTCATCCATCAGGAACCCGTTTTCGGAGCACATGAGGCCGTAACGGCATTTGCCCACCGGCAGCGTCGACATCATGTTGGTGTACATCATGTCGAGGAACTTGCCCGCGTCCGGCCCTTTGACGATCAGCTTGCCTAGGGTCGATGCATCAAGCAGGCCAAGGTTCTCGCGTGTGTTCTTCACCTCGCGGTTCACCGCGTCATGGACGCTCTCACCGGACCGCACGTAGGCAAAGGGCCTGCGCCATTGGCCGACCGGTTCATTGTCGGCCCCATGCGCGTTGGACCACGCCGAGATCGGCGTCATGCGCAGCGGCTGGAACAGTTCATCACGTGCGGCGCCCGCAATCGACGCCATCGAGATCGGCGTATAGGGCGGGCGGAATGTTGTCGTGCCCACATCGGGAATATCCGCATTCAGTGATTGCGAAAGAATCGCCAGACCGTTGATATTACTCAACTTACCCTGATCTGTCGCCATCCCCAGCGTGGTATAGCGTTTCGTGTGTTCGACGCTCTCAAAGCCCTCTTGGGCGGCCAGTTGCACATCACTGACCTTCACGTCGTTCTGGAAATCCAGCCACGCCTTGGACCGCAGCGCATGGCTTGCGCCCTGCGGCATCAACCAGACGGGCGAAATCGGACCTTCCACCGCATCCTCGCCCATGGGTGCTTGCGGGCCGCGTTTGGTGTGGCCTGTGGCTTTCGCCGCCGCGCGCCCTGCCGCCCAGCCATCGCTGACGACCTCGGCGGTAAACAAATGCCCGTTGGCGATGCCCGCAGTCGCCACAAAGGGCTGACCATCAGCGCCTGTTGGCGCGCGGTCGGGATCGGGGCGGAACATTACCTGTTCCGAATCCCAGTTCAGCTTGCCCCCGCAATGCGACCACAGGTGCACCACCGGTGACCACCCGCCCGACATTGCCACGCAATCGCAGTCGATCTCCTCAAGGACCCCGCCTTCACCGGCCTGCGCACAAAGTGCGACGCCAGTGACGCGCTTGCCGCCTTTGACCTTGGCAATCCCTTTGCCCATCTCGATGCGGATCCCGAGCGCACGGGCACGGTCGATCAGCTCACCCTCGGCTTCCGCGCGTGCATCAACGATCACGGGCACATCAAGGCCCGCCTCTTTCAGCACAATCGCCGTGCGGTACGCATCGTCGTTATTTGTCACGACCACGGTCCGGTCGCCGATGGAGACGCCGAAATTCACCGCATAGTCGCGCACAGCCGAGGCCAGCATCACACCGGGCAAGTCATTGGCAGCAAAAGACAAAGGCCGCTCGATCGCACCAGTCGCTGTGACCATTTGCTTGGCACGGATCCGCCACAGACGCTGGCGCGGGCCTTCCGTATCAGGGGCGTGATCGGTCAGGCGCTCATAGGCCAGCACATAGCCATGGTCATAGACCCCTGCCCCCATGCAACGCAGACGCAAATCGACGTTCGGCATCTCTGCCAATGCGGCCACCGTTTGTGACACCCATTCGGCGGCAGGCAACCCGTCAATCACCGGCGTATCAACCACCGCACGCCCGCCCCAGTCGGCGGTCTGCTCGACCAGCAACACCCGCGCACCGCGCGCACCTGCAGCATGTGCGGCCGCAAGGCCGGCAATGCCGCCGCCCACAACCAGCACGTCCACGTGGCAGTTGAAATGCTCGTATGTATCCTGATCACGGTCTTTCGGGGCTTTGCCCAAACCCGCCGATTTGCGGATGATGGGCTCATAAACATGCTTCCAGAACGACTGCGGATACATGAACATCTTGTAGTAAAAACCCGCAGGCAGGAACCGCGACAGATGCGTGTTGATCGCGCCTACATCAAATTCGAGGCTCGGCCAGTGGTTTTGCGACTGCGCCGTCAGCCCCTCGAAGAGTTCGGTTGTCGTCACCCGCGCATTGGGCTCGAACTGCGCGCCTTTGCCAAGGTTCACGAGGCCATTGGGCTCTTCCGCGCCCGACGCCACAACGCCGCGCGGACGGTGGTATTTGAACGACCGCCCCACCAGCATCTGGTCATTGGCGAGCAGGGCCGAGGCCAGCGTGTCGCCCTCAAACCCGCGCAAGTGCTTGCCATTAAACGTGAATGACACAGCCTTGTTTTTGTTGATCAAACGGCCCTGTCCGGCCAGACGGGTGCTCATGTCAAATTCCCCCAAGACCAGCCGGGACGTGCGGCCGAAATCTTGTCTTTAATCTCTTGTGGTGGTTCCAGCGTTTGGGCCGGATAGGTGCCGAAGACCTCAAGCGTATTGGTGCAGCGGGCCGCCAAGAACCATTTGCCGCAGCCATAGGCATGGCGCCAGCGTTCGAAATGCACGCCTTTGGGGTTCTCGCGCATAAAGAGGTAATCCTCGAAATCCACATCCGATGCGCCGGGTCCTTCGCGTTTGAGATGGGCTTCGCCACCCGCGTGCAGATCGGTCTCATCGGCATCGACGCCGCAATAGGGGCAATGCAGGGTCAGCATGGTTGAACCTCAGTATTTGGGAAACGCAATGCGTTCAGAACGAAGTGGATATGAGCGAAAATCCCCCACGCATTTGCGCGAACAGGCACTAATTCCGCCGATATCACACAGCCACGGCCCGCGGGGGTCGCAGTGGGATGGCCTGATGCTAGGCTCATCTCATGGAACTTTTGCTGATTGTCATAGGGGGAATCCTCTCGACGGCCATAATCTTTGTGGTCATCGACGGGTTGCGTGGTGGACTGTCCGAAGATGACGAGGACGGTCTGGAATAATCGCGCGCCCGTGCGGTTTGGCTGTGCTTTGGCAGACATCAATGCGCCACCCCTGCTGCCACGCTTTCATCAATGAACTTGCCTTCGCGGAAGCGGAACATGCTGAATTCGTCGGTCAGCGGCGATTGCCCTTTAGCCATCAGCTCGGCCATGGCCCAGCCTGAC
>CAYZKE010000113.1:0-8766 GCA_964478505.1 uncultured Loktanella sp. | reverse complement strand
TCTTCGATTGCCGTGTCCCGACAATCGCGGCGGTGAACGGTCCCGCAGCCGGGGCCGGGGCGAATCTTGCACTGGCGGCAGATGTGGTCATTGCATCCGAGGATGCGTACTTCATTCAGGCCTTCACCCGCATCGGCCTGATCCCTGATGCCGGCGGCACCTATTGGTTACCGCGCCAGATGGGTGCTGCCAAGGCGATGGGGGCCGCCCTTTTTGCCGACAAGATCAGCGCGCAACAGGCGGAGCAGTGGGGAATGATCTATGAAACCGCTCCCGCCGCGACATTCAAAGACCATGTGGCCGGGCGCGCCGCCCATCTGGCACAGGGTCCGACGGTGGCTTACCGGCAGTTGAAAAAGGCCATTCGCGGGTCGTTCGAGAACTCACTGGACGAGCAACTGGCGCTGGAGGCAAAACTGCAAGGGCGCTGCGGCAAGACGCGCGATTTTCAGGAAGGCGTCGTTGCGTTCCTTGAAAAGCGCAAAGCGGTTTACGAAGGCCGCTGAGACGTGAAAAGGGCTGCCCGAAGGCAGCCCCAAAATCCTAGCGTTTTTCGATATCGACATATTTGCGTTCCATCTCGCCCAGATAAAGCTGGCGCGGACGGCCGATCTTCAACTGTGGATCGGCAAGCTGTTCGGCCCACTGCGAAATCCAGCCCACGGTACGGGCAACGGCAAAGATCGGTGTGAACATCGAAGTCGGGAAACCCATCGCCTCAAGGATGATGCCGGAATAGAAGTCCACGTTCGGGAACAGCTTTTTGTCGGCAAAATACGGATCGGCCAGAGCTTGTTTCTCAAGCTCTTTTGCGACTTGCAGCACGGGGTTGCTTTCAACACCCAGAAGCTCCAGCACCTCATCGGCGCTTTGCTTCATCACAGTCGCGCGTGGGTCAAAGTTTTTGTATACGCGGTGGCCAAAGCCCATCAGGCGGTAAGGATCGTTCTTGTCCTTGGCGCGTGCAATGAACTCAGGGATACGGTCGACGGTGCCGATTTCCTTGAGCATCTCAAGACAGGCCTGGTTGGCGCCGCCATGGGCAGGGCCCCAAAGACAGGCGATACCAGCCGCGATACAGGCAAACGGGTTCGCGCCAGAGGAAGACGCCAGACGCACGGTCGAGGTCGAGGCGTTTTGCTCGTGATCGGCGTGCAGCGTGAAAATACGGTCCATCGCGCGGGCAAGGATCGGATCAACGTGGTATTCCTGCGCAGGCACAGCAAAGCACATGTGCAGAAAGTTCGCGGCATAATCCAGATCGTTGCGTGGATACACAAACGGCTGGCCGATTGAATACTTATAGGCCATTGCCGCAACGGTTGGCATCTTGGCGATCAGACGGATCGTGGCCACTTCGCGCTGGTGCGGGTCGTTGATGTCGGTGGAATCGTGATAGAATGCAGACATCGCGCCCACAACACCCACCATCGTGGCCATCGGGTGCGCATCACGGCGGAAACCACGGAAGAAGTTGTGCATCTGTTCGTGGATCATCGTGTGATTGGTCACGAGGGATTCGAACTTTTCCAATTCTGTGGAAGAAGGCAGCTCACCATAAAGCAGCAGATAGCAGACTTCGAGGTAGTGCGACTGGGATGCCAGCTGGTCGATCGGGTAGCCACGGTGCAGCAGGATCCCCTCTTCGCCGTCAATAAAGGTAATGGTGCTGTCGCAGGCTGCGGTTGACGTAAAGCCGGGGTCATAGGTGAAAACATCGGCTTGGGCGTAAAGCTTGCGGATATCAATCACGTCTGGTCCGCCCGTGGGGGAGTAGACGGGCAATTCGTAAGTCTTGCCTTTGAGCGTCAGCTTCGCGGTATCGGTAGTTTCAGCCATATTTCATTCCCTTTCGGTCCTGCGACCAATCCAGTCGCAGCAGCAGCATCAATCAACATTGGTTACCAGCGGATAATCACGCGTGTATGACGCAGATATCAGCGGCTGGCATCCTGCAGGCGGGCGATGGTTTCATCTTGCCCGAGGACCAACATCATGTCGAACACACTCGGTGAGACCGCGCGTCCAGCGAGAGCCGCCCGTAAAGGTCCGGCCAGCTTGCCTAGTTTCATGTCATGAGCTTCGGCAGTGGATGCGACGACCCCTTCCAGGATGTCACGAGACCAGCTAGCATTTTGCAACTGCGGCGTCAATTCTCCCAGTATACCACGGAATACATCAGTCAGATTGGCTGCAGCCTTCTCGTCCGGCACAATCGGGCGGGACGTCAGAACAAAGTGAGCCTTTTCAATCAGTTCCGGAAAAGTCTTGGCCCGTTCTTTAAGGCAGTACATCGCTTTCAACATGCCATTTTTTTGTGCTTCTGTGAACGGCTCAGCCCCTGTTGCCGCAAGGTAACCCTGCATTTCTTGCAGCAGTGCAGCATCGTCCGCGACGGCAATATGCTGGCCGCAGATGTTCTCGAGCTTTTTGAAATCGAACCGTGCCGGTGATTTGCCGATTCCGTCCAGATCGAACCATTCCTTGGCCTGCGCGTCCGAAAAGAACTCGTCATCGCCGTGGCTCCACCCCAGACGCGCCAGATAGTTGCGCATTCCGGCCGCAGGATACCCCAGCGCCTGATATTCGGCAGCACCCGTCGCCCCGTGGCGTTTTGACAGTTTCTTGCCGTCAGGGCCAAAGATCAGCGGGATATGGGCAAGAACCGGTTTGGCCCAGCCCATCGCCTCGTAGATCATGTTCTGGCGGAAGGCGTTTGCAAGGTGGTCGTCGCCACGGATCACATGGGTCACACCCATGTCGTGATCGTCCACCACCACCGCCAGCATATAAACCGGTGTGCCGTCCGAGCGCAGCAGGATCATGTCGTCCAACTGGTCATTGGCGAATGTCACATCGCCTTGCACCTCATCGTGCAGCGTTGTCTGCCCGTCGCGCGGGGCCTTGATGCGGATCACGTAGGGCGCATCAGGATGGTCCGCTGCGGCCACATCCCGCCAAGGCGAGTGGAAGAGGGTGGATGTCTTCTCCTCGCGGGCCTTTTCACGGAAAGCTTCGATTTCATCCTGGGTGCTGAAGCACTTATAGGCCGCGCCTTTGGTCAGCAGTTCGTGGGCAACAGCCGCGTGACGGTCGGCATTGGCGGCCTGGCTGGTCGGTTCGCCATCCCAATCTAGGCCCAACCAAGTCAGACCATCAAGGATCGCCTGGCGGTTTTCGTCTGTGGAACGCGCCTTGTCCGTGTCCTCGATCCGCAGCAGGAATGTGCCGCCGTGTCCGCGGGCATAAAGCCAGTTAAACAAGGCCGTGCGCGCGCCCCCGATGTGCAGGGCACCGGTGGGTGACGGGGCAAAGCGTGTGACAACAGACATGGGTATATTAACCTTTCGCTAACCAGCTTTCCGGTAAGATCCCGGCTTGGACGTGGGATAGAAGACTGCGGGGTGAAGGACAAGTGCGTGCGCGGATCGAAGACGCGCTTCTGGCGCAACGCGGGCAATTGATCGGCTGGGTGCCTGTGTGTCTCGGCGTTGGTATTGGCACCTATTTTGCACTGTCATTTGAACCTGGTGTCTTGCTTATGGCCGGTTTCACCATTGCTGCGGTCGGTTCGTTGCTTGCTTTACGTCTGGTGCCCACGGCTTTTGCGCCTTTGCTCATGGCCCTTGTTCTGATGGTTGCAGGCGCGGGCGTTGCCAAGCTGCGTGTTGCGGCGGTCGAGGCGCCGATCCTGACCTTTCGCTATTATGGGGCAATCGAGGGCCGGATCGTGAATATTGATCGCTCGGCTAGCGATGCGGTGCGGCTGACGCTGGACCGGGTGGTTCTTGAACGCATGTCGCCTGACCGCACACCGCACCATGTGCGTGTGTCGGTCCACGGGCAACAGCCGCTTGCGGTGTTTACGCCCGGCGATGTGATCATCCTGACAGGGCATCTGTCACCGCCCGCAGGGCCCGCCGAGCCGGGCGGGTTTGATTTTCAACGCCATGCATGGTTCATGCAACTGGGCGCTGTGGGCTATACGCGCACCCCGGTGTTGCGTCTCGTCGCAGCAGATAACACGACAATTGCGGCGCGCCTTTTTGCGCTGCGCATGGCGGTGTCGCGCGCGGTGCAAGCGGCGATCCCGGGCGAAGCGGGGGCCTTTGCCGCCGCCATCATGACCGGTGACCGGTCCGGTATGGGGCAAGAGACGTTGCGTGATTTGCGCACTTCCAATCTTGCGCATCTTTTGGCCATTTCCGGACTGCATATGGGGCTTTTGACGGGCTTTATCTTTGCAGTCGTCCGCTATGGTTTGGCTTTGATCCCCGGCATCGCCTTGCGTTGGCCCACCAAGAAGATCGCCGCAGTCTGTGCGCTGGCCGTGGGGGCGTTCTATCTGGCCCTCTCGGGGGGCAGCGTTTCCACCGAGCGCGCCTATATCATGGTTGCGGTTATGCTGGTTGCGGTCTTGCTGGGGCGCAAGGCGCTGACACTGCGGGCGGTTGCGATTGCAGCAATTCTCGTGCTGTTGTGGCAACCCGAGGCCCTGATCGGGCCGGGTTTCCAGATGTCATTTGCGGCCACTACGGCACTTGTCGTGGCGTTCGGGGCGCTGCGAAAGGTTGATTTGCGCCGCCTGCCGCGATGGGCGCGAGCGGTTCTGTCCGTGATCCTGTCGTCCTTTATTGCAGGGATTGCGACAGCACCTTTCGCAGCGGCACATTTCAACCAGATTGCCCACTACGGGCTGATCGCCAATGTTCTGAGCGTGCCGTTGATGGGTGTTCTGGTGATGCCCGCGGCGGTGCTGGCGGTCTGCCTTGCACCTTTGGGTCTGTGGTGGATCGGGCTTGGGTTGATGGACCTCGGCCTGCGCTGGATCCTGTGGGTGGCGCGGACCGTATCCGCGCAAGAGGGGGCGTTGGGGCATGTTGTGGCGCCGGATTGGTATGTCTTGCCGCTCCTGGCCTTTGGGCTTCTGGCATGCGTGCTGATTGTGGGGCGGGGGCGGTTGGTCGGGATTGCCGTCGTCTTGCTGGCCGCTGTGCTTTGGCAACAGACATCGCGCGCCACACTTCTTGTCGCCGATAGCGGGGCGCTGATTGGGCTGAATGGACCGGACGGGCGGGCGCTGTCCAAGCCCTCTGGCAATAGTTTTGTGGCAGATATCTGGCTTGAGAATGATGGCGCGCCCGTGGCCCAAGAGGTGGCCGCCGCGCGTGACGGGCTCTTTATCGAGGGGCGTGTCACGCGGGCCGATCTGGGTGGCTGGCAGGTGTTGCAGGTATCCGGCAAAACCGCCCTCGCGGCATTGCGGGACTGTGATGGGGCCGACGTGCTGATCAGCAATCAGATTGATGCAGGGCCACGCCCCTGCGCGGTCTATGATGTGACACGCCTGCGTAATACGGGCGCTTTGGCGCTGGATGTGGCGGGGAATGGTGATTTGCGGATCACAACGGCCCATCAGATGACGGGTCAGCGCCCTTGGAACAGCTGGCAAGGCCCGTGGCCTGCGCCCGTCACGCTGTCTTATGCCCAACAAAAAAGGGCCGCCGAAGCGACCCTTCCGAGATAAAGTGGAACAATCCTAATAGGTCCGGATCAGGCCAACCAACCGGCCTTGGACCTTGACCTGATCATCACGGAACACCCGTGTTTCATAGGCAGGGTTCGCGGCCTCAAGCGCGATGGCCGCGCCGTTGCGGCGGAACCGTTTCAGCGTGGCTTCATGGCCTTCAACAAGGGCCACGACGATATCACCGTTATCGGCAACCGATGTTTCACGGATCACAACAACGTCGCCGTCATTGATGCCCGCCTCGATCATCGAATCGCCTTTGACTTCAAGCGCGTAATGATCACCGCTGCCCAGCATGGACTGCGGCACTGAAACATTGTGCGAGGCTTCGCTGATTGCCTCAATCGGGACACCGGCCGCAATCCGGCCCATCATCGGCAGGTCAACCGATCCGCTTTCAACGGCGATGGCGGCAGCGGGGGTGCTGTCCGGTTTGTCACCGTCAATGACGCGCGGCTGAAAACCAGTCTTGCCCTGCATTGCATCTGGCAGTTTCACGATCTCAAGCGCACGGGCGCGGTGCGCCAAACGCCGGATGAAACCGCGTTCTTCCAGAGCCGTAATCAGGCGGTGGATACCGGACTTGGAGCGCAGATCGAGCGCTTCTTTCATTTCATCGAAACTGGGCGGGACACCATCGCGCTGGACACGCTTGTGAATGAACTCCAGAAGATCGAGCTGTTTTTTCGTCAACATATGACTGCTCCGTTGCCACGTTTTGCATATGTTCTATGCATGTTCTTGTTTTGTGTCAACTGATGGCTGTCTGGCGCCGAGAATGCGGGATGCCTCCGGCGGAAGTTTGATGGGACATGGAAAGTCCAGGTTCAGAGGCGGATGATTTCGATCTGGTCGCCAGTGTCGCGGGCGGGATCGTTGATCGGGCGCACGGCAAGGCAATTGGCCTCGGCCAGCAGGGTGAGCAGCGCGCTGTCCTGACGGTCAAAAATCGTGACACCATCAGGGCCGAGATGCGCGCGCATGTAGTGTTCGCGGGGCCCGTTGGTGGGGGCTGGTTTGGCGAGGGGGTGGGTTTCGCGCGAGGCTGGCTGTGCGCCGAGCCCCAGCATCTTGCGGATCACGGGGGCCAGAAACACATGCCCGCAGACCATCGCAGAGACAGGGTTTCCGGGCAGGCCGATCATTGCGGTGCGGCCCATGCGCCCTGCCATCAGCGGTTTGCCCGGGCGCATGGCGACTTTGTAAAAGGCGCGGTCCATGCCTTTGTCGGCGGCGACTTCACCCACCAGATCATGGTCACCGACGGACGCTCCGCCGATTGTAACAATGAGGTCGGCATCCGCGGCCAGATCAAATGCCAGCGCGAGCGACGCGCGGGTGTCGCGCGCAATCGGGAGCAGGCGCGGGTCAGCGCCAAGCTGGCGGATAAGCGCCGCGAGCCCGTAGCTGTTCGAGGCGATGATCTGATCGGGCCCCGGTGTCTCGCCCGGTTGGACGAGTTCATCGCCTGTTGCGATAATGGCGACCGATGGCCTGCAGGTGACAGACACGGTCGCGATGTTCATCGACGCGAGCAGGGCGATATCGGACGGGGTGAGCACACGCGGCGCGCGGATGGCATCGCCCGCTTTGAAATCGGCACCGGCAGGTCGCACGAAGGGGGTGTCGTTGGCGCTGTCATCCAGGGTGATTGTGTCGCCGTTACGGGTGACGTTTTCCTGGATAATGACGTGATCGGTTCCTTCGGGTAAGGGCGCGCCGGTGAAGATACGCACAGCCTGCGCCGGACCAACCTGACCTTGCCATGCATGGCCAGCAGCAGCCTCGCCGATGACCTCATAGGTCTGGCCGGCTTCAATGGATTTGGCATTGACCGCATAACCATCCATTGCGGAGGCAGCGAAAGGGGGCTGGTTGCGCGTGGCGTATACATCTTTTGCAAGCACGCGGCCATGCGCCCTGATCAGCGGGACGTCTTCGGCGTCCAGCGGTGAGGTGAGCGCGAAGAGATGGGAAAGGGCCTCATCGACCGAAATCATGGGTTTTCGAACCGTCCCGATTTGCCGCCGTCCTTGAAGGTGAGCCGCACACCGCCGATTTCCATGTCTTTTTGTACGGCTTTGACCATGTCGTAAACGGTCAGGGCTGCGATGTTGACGGCTGTGAGCGCCTCCATCTCGACACCGGTTTGACCGCCGGTTTTGACGGTGGCGGTAATCCGGATGCCGGGCAGGGTGGTGTCCGGGGTCAGATCAAGCGCGACCTTTGTAATCGGCAAAGGGTGGCAGAGCGGGATCAGATCGGCGGTTTTCTTGGCGCCCATGATCCCTGCGATCCGCGCGATGCCCAGCACATCACCTTTGTCGGCGCGGCCTTCGGTGATCAGAGTGAGCGTCGCGGGCGTCATCCTGATATAGCCTTCCGCAATCGCCGTGCGCGCGGTCACGGGTTTGTCCGAGACATCAACCATATGCGCTTTGCCGTCGCTGTCGAAATGCGAAAGCCCTGACATCACAAGCCACCTGTGGCGGGATTGGTAAGCAGGGTGCGGGTGGCTGTGGCTACATCATCCTGCCGCATCAGGCTTTCACCGATCAGGAACGCACGCGCGCCGTAGCGGGCCATATCAGCCAGTTCCTCGGGTGTGTTCAGGCCGCTTTCGCAGACGATCATGCGGTCTGCGGGCACTATTTTGGACAGGGTGCGAGTGGTATCAAGCGTGGTTTCAAAGGTCTTGAGGTTGCGGTTGTTGATCCCCATCAGCGGCGATTTCAACAGCGTGGCGCGTTCCAGTTCTGCCGCGTCATGCACTTCGATCAGCACATCCATATCCCATGCAAAGGCGGCCTCTTCCAACTCTTGCGCTTGGGCGTCGCTGACGCTCGCCATGATGATCAGGATGCAGTCGGCGTGCAGGGCGCGGGCCTCGGCGACCTGATAGGTGTCATACATGAAATCCTTGCGCAGGGCGGGCAGATCGACGGCGCTCCGCGCGGCTGTCAAATAGCTGTCGTCGCCTTGAAAAGAGGGGCCGTCGGTTAGCACGGACAGGCAGGTGGCACCCCCTTCGGCGTAGGCTTTGGCCAAAGCGGGCGGGTCGAAATCGGCACGGATCAAGCCCTTCGAAGGGCTGGCTTTTTTGATCTCTGCGATCAGGCCATACCCTTCGCGTACCGCATCCGCCAGCGCATTGGCGAAACCGCGTGTGGGTGGGGCCGCCTTGGCGCGGGCTTCGACCTCGGCCAGAGGAACCGCTGCTTTGCGCGCGGCCACAT
>CAYZKE010000112.1:5058-8786 GCA_964478505.1 uncultured Loktanella sp. | reverse complement strand
CAACAGCGGCAGTGCGCTCTTGCTTGTCGGTGATCGCATAAGCGGCACGCATTTTATCTTCACCAACAGCTTTGACAGCGGCTGACAGCTCTGAGTAATCCTCAGGCTGGAAGTCAAACGGCTCTTTTGCGGAAGCTTCGGCCAGATCAATGATCAGGTCGATGACCGGCTGGATCTGCTCGTGTGCGAATGTGACCGCACCCAGCATTTCGTCCTCGGACAGCTCATAGGCTTCTGATTCCACCATCATCACGGCGTCTTTTGTACCGGCAACAACAAGGTCCAGACGCTGATCGGGGTTCATGCGCAGGTTGTGCATGTCGTCGATTTCCGGGTTCAGGATGTATTCACCATCCTCAAAGCCTACGCGACACGCAGCAATCGGGCCACGGAACGGCGCGCCAGAGATGGTCAGCGCTGCAGAGGCCGCGATCATCGCAACCATGTCAGGGTCGTTGACCATGTCGTGCGACAGCACAGTGCACATCACCAGAACTTCGTTTTTGAAGCCAGGGACGAACAGCGGGCGAATTGGACGGTCGATCAGGCGGGATGTCAGCGTCTCTTTTTCAGTTGGACGCGCTTCGCGCTTGAAAAAGCCGCCAGGCACTTTGCCGGCAGCATAGTATTTCTCTTGGTAGTGAACGGTCAGCGGGAAAAAGTCCTGCCCCGGCTTTTGCTTACGTGCAAATGTCACGTTCGCCATAACGCTGGTTTCACCCAGTGTTGCGATGACAGAGCCATCGGCTTGGCGGGCAACCTTGCCCGTTTCCAGTGTCAGCGTTTCTTCGCCCCACTGAATTGATTTCTTCACTTCATTAAACATGATGTCTTCCTAGTTGGCCTGTTTGGCCTTTTGCGTAGGGGGCGTATTCCCCCTCATCCCAATATCTTCTTTGGTCAGGCGCTGGAATGCGGGCGCCAGTCTCTCAAGATTGTTGGGCCTTATCGCAGATTGCGGCGTTTGGGAAGGGGGCGCAAAGAGTCGCGGGGGAACGCACGGAATGCGTCATCCACATGACAACCGCCGCGAACGGCGGCTTGGAGCCCAAAAAGTCCGATGCCGCGCTATGCATGAACGTCGGCTTTGGGGCCATCAATCGCGATCATCCTGACTGGCTTTGAGAAACTTCAGAAATTCCTGTACTTTCTGTATGCGATGCAAATCCACATGCGTAACGATCCATAGGTTCGTTGACCAATCATCATGCGGCGGCATGACCGCGACGATGTCGGGGCGATCCTGCGCGTCATGCTCACCAAGAAAGCCCAGCCCCAAACCGGCATAAATTGCCGCGTTGATCACACTTTGCTCCTTCGTCGTTAACAAGATTTGGTCTGGCCCCACGTGTTTTTTCACCCATGACGCGTAAGGCAGACGAGACGATCCATCGGTCGTGCCGACGAAACGATGTGCCGCCAGATCATGTGGATCAGGTAGGCCGAACCGATTGATGTAGGACTTAGCCACGAACAGACCAAAACGGAGTTTGCGAAACGGCTGCACGACATAGTCCGGCTCTTGCGGGTGCAGTCCGGTCCGAAGCGCCACGTGCGCCTCACCATATTCCAGCCGCGCCAAGTTTTGATCGGCGGTGAAAACCAAGTCTATCTGAGGATGAGCGGCGCTGAAGTTGTGGATGGCGGGCATGATTAAAGGCGCGAGACCAGCAAGGGACGTAACAACCAACGCCCCGGACAATTGACCGGCTTGTCCCCTGCTGCGCCCTTCAAGATCTGAAAACAACTCATCCGCGCGCCCTGCAACATCCAAAAGATCACGGCCTGCGTCTGTCAATGTGTAGCCACGGGCATGGCGTTGAAAGAACTTCACCCCAAAAGCGGCTTCGATTGTATCGACATGACGGTTTACCGTCGCGCGGTGAACACCTAGGTCCTCGGCCGCTGCGCTGACAGTGCCGAGTTTCGCCAAACGGTAAGCGGTGCGAAGTTCGAGCCAATGGTCCATTTGCAGGCCTTATACGTCTTTAGATGTCGCATCAACGCGCATCAAATGCGCTTTTAGGGAACTGGTGCGCAAATGCCTGCGCGTGCACCTTACCCGCGACACCAGGCTACAAAGGTATTCGATCATGCAAAGATATCATCCCCGTTCTCATTGCCGCCTATCACCAATTTGTCCTTAAAGACGGGCTTCTGCGCCGCATGTAGTTTGGCAAACGCTCTAGTTAATTCATTCAGGGAATGACCTATGAAGATCCTCACCTTCGCGGCCACCAACAGCCGCAACTCAATCAACCGTGCGTTGCTCGCGCATGCCAGCGACCGGCTTGCGGACATTCTGCCCGGTGCTGATATTGAAACACTTGATCTCAATGACTTCGAGATGCCGATCTATTCCGTCGACCGCGAAAATGAGAGTGGCATTCCCGCTCAGGCAAGAGATTTCTACGATCGGGTAGGTGCGGCGGATGCCTTGCTGATTTCCTTCGCAGAACACAATGGGTCCAGTACCGCAGCTTGGAAGAACGTCTTTGATTGGGTCAGCCGGATTGAGATGAAGCTCTTTCAAAGCAAACCCATGGTGATCCTGGCAGCTTCGCCCGGCCCGCGTGCGGGTGCGGGTGTATTGGGTAGCCAAGAGACGTTGATCCCCCATTTCGGCGGAAACATTGTCGCCAAACTAGGCATCGGCAGGTGGAAAGACGCATGGGATGCCGAGGCACAAAAGTTGGTACGCCCTCAAGACATCGCCGCCCTTGGCCGGACACTGTCCGCGCTTGAAGCAACCCCAGTGGAAAAGGAATAAAACAATGCAATCCGCTGTAATATTGAAAATCATCACCGTGCTTTGGGTCATCTGGGGGGTGGTCCACGCTTTTGCAGGGATCACGACTATGGTTGGCGACACGCCGAATGCCATTGCCGCGATCGCCGATGCCGTTGATCCGGCCTTGCTGGCTGGTCCATATCACGAAGCGGCCGGGGCCGTGATCAACCAGCATGGGTTCAACCTGTTTTGGATCGGGCTCACCACAACTATTTGCGGTTTCTTTATTTGGCGCAGCAATCTAACAGCGGTATTTATTGCGGGTCTGACCGGCGGCTTGGCTGATGTTGGCTACTTCCTGTTTCTCGACCTTGGCGGTTTCGTCCACTTTGTGCCGGGCACCATTATGACACTGATCTCATCCGCAGCGATCTTGCTGAGCCTTTGGGTCTGGATGCAAACGCGTCCAAAAGCGCAAAGCGGCCATTGACGAAGGCCTCTTGGTCCCGCAAAGCCGACCTTTACACAACAAAAAACGCCCACCAAGAGGTGGGCGTTTCCTGTAATCTCTTCTCGACCGTATCGCCTTAGCGACGCAGGCCCAGACGCTCGATCAGGCTCTGGTAGCGTGCTTCGTCTTTGGACTTGGTGTAGTCCAGAAGCTTGCGGCGCAGCGCAACCATTTTCAGCAGACCACGGCGACCGTGGTTGTCTTTTTTGTGGGTCTTGAAGTGCTCTGTCAGCGTCGCGATGCGGCTGGACAGGATTGCAACCTGAACTTCGGGCGAACCTGTGTCGCCTTCTTTGGTTGCAAATTCCTTCATGATCCGTGCTTTTTCTTCAGCAGTAATCGACATCGGGGTCTCCTTTATATCAAGGGTGAATGGCACAATCCGGGATGTCGTCCAGAAAGGCCCGTGGAGGGTCTGTGCAAGGCAATCCCCGCGCAGATGCGTCGCAATAAGAGGATTCTGCGAAAAAGGAAAGCGATTTGTTA
>CAYZKE010000112.1:0-4958 GCA_964478505.1 uncultured Loktanella sp. | reverse complement strand
TATCGTCACCCGCGCCACCATTCAGGTAATCGACATCCTCATCGCCCCGATCATAAAGAATATCGTTGCCCGATCCGCCATGAAGCGTGTCCGCACCAGCACCGCCCACCAAACGATCATTGCCCAAAGAGCCGAGCAACGCATCATCACCCGCGCCCCCCATCAGCACATCGTCACCGCTGCCGCCATTCAGCGCATCATGACCCGCACCACCGGCCAGCACATCATTGCCAACATGCCCGTTCAGCAGGTCATTACCCTCACCACCGACAAGCACATCATCACCGCGACCGCCCTGCAGTGTGTCATCCCCCGCACCGCTGGCCAGATAATCGTCGCCGTCTTCGCCGTGCAGATAATCGTTGCCGGCACCTGTCTGCACAGTGTCATCCAGCGATCCGGAAAAGATCACGGTGTCTGCGTCGTCGGGCGCAAGCAGGTGGTCGACCGGCTCGATCTCAACACTGGGATCGTCCTGATCGGATCCCCCGTCCTGCGTTTCATCCGACTCATCCGTATCCAGCATCATGACGGCCGTCATCGTGACCCCCATCAGTCCAATCAGAGCAAGCATTCCAAAAAACCTGTCATCAACGAGTCGCCCCCGACCCTCGGACGCTCTGATACCACGAGGCACATGCTGAGACGTGCAGATTCTGAATGATTGGTTAACGCGGCAGGGACCTCACCCAGCATCCCAGATGATGGGCTGCTGTGCGTAGCTGATGTAAAGGGGGTGCTTGGGGTGGCCGTGCTTGCTCAGCCCCAGCGTATAAAGCGGCTTGTCCAGCTTACGCAAAAGCGCCTCGGTCTGGGGGCCGCGTCCGAGGTGCGCGCCATGCGTGCCCCATGCAGCGATGATCTGATCCGCCCACTGTGCACCATCCCGAATGGCAGCATCATTCTCAGGCCCGACCGGATCGACCGCCTTGCGCATCGCAAAGGGATCGGTGTCGCGCCAAGCGAAGATATTTGTGACCTGAAACGCGCCAAAGCCCAACGCACGGGCGCGTCTTTCGCAGCGCTCCACGGTCGGGTCGTTCTGCACCTCGGTGGCCTTCGAGGGGTTCAGCATCACAAACAGTATCCGTTTGCCCTTTGCATCCCACGTGCGTGTCAGCGCATAGCGGTAGCGTTCGCATTCCGAATAGGTCGCGACCGATGGCGCGTCATCTTTGATATGCGTCCGCGTGATCACCGGATCAGGTGACAAACACGCGTGATGGCTGGATTTCTCCGCCGCGATAGGTACCCACGGCAATCGCCTTGCCCTCGTAAGAGGCCCAGACTTCATCACCGAATTCGACACCTGTTGCGATCACGGACGCAGGGTTGCCATTGCGCAGCTTGGCCACGCTTTCTGCCAGACAGCGCACCTCTGCGAGGTCACTCAACCCGATCTCCAAAGGTTGTACAAAGGCATCGAGTTCGGGCGTTTTGGCCAATGCATCGACCTGTTCCAAAGTCACCCCATCTGTAGCCTGAAACGGACCAGACCAAATCCGGCGCAGTGATTTGACATGGGCCTTGCAGCCCAGCGCCTCACCCAGATCACGCGCGATGGAACGGACGTAGCCGCCTTTGCCACAGGTCATTTCCAGCACAACGTGATCGGCATCGGGACGGTCGATCAGCAAGAGTTCCTCCACCCATAGAGGACGCGCCGCGAGATCCATTTCTTCGCCATCGCGGGCCTTCTTATAGGCGCGCTCACCATCTACTTTCACGGCGGAAAACTGCGGCGGGACCTGCATGATATCACCAACAAAGCTGCTCAAGGCTTCCTTGATCGCCGCGTCATCAGGGCGCAGATCAGAGGTCGCGATCACCTCTCCCTCGGCATCATCGGTGTTTGTGGACTGACCAAGCCGCACGGTAAACGTATACGCCTTCAGCGCATCGGTGATGTATGGCACGGTCTTGGTCGCTTCACCCAACGCCACGGCCAGAACACCTGTCGCCTCGGGATCGAGCGTGCCTGCGTGACCGGCCTTTTTGGCATCCAGCGCCCAGCGCACCTTATTGACGACCGCAGTGGAGGTAATGCCGGCGGGTTTGTCCACCACCAGCCAACCCGAAATATCGCGACCCTTGCGTCTGCGTGCCATGTCTTTGCCTCTTGTCAGAATGTGCGCTTGCTAGAGCGAAGCCAGCGGCGGGTCAATCTAGAGTGTCAGGATGACAGAGCCTGCACGATCACCGCGCGCGATCATATCATGCGCTTTGGCGCATTGGTCCAGAGCAAGCGTGTCCGAGATACGGATGTTCAACGCATTACGTGCGAGCAAATTGTTCAGCTGACCCGTGGTTTTTTCCCGCTCCTCGGGCGTCAGCAGGTAAACCAGCACAAGCTTGATGTTCACGGCTTTGAACATCAGCGGATAAAAGGGGATCACAGGCGTCATGTCCTTGGCCGATCCATAAGTGGACACCGTCCCGTTTTCAGCGATGACCTCGGCGATGGTCGTGGCATTCTTGCCAAACTCGACTTCGGCGATATGGTCAATCGGACGACCGCCTGTGGCCTCCAATATCTGCGCGCCTAAATCAGGGTCCGTATAGTCAAACACATGGGTCGCACCCGCATCGCGTACCGATTGCAGCGCCTCTTGGCCCCGCGCCGTTGCGATTACTTCGGCGCCAGAGGCCGCCGCCACCTGAACAGCAAGATGGCCAACGGTACCGGCACCGCCGCTGACAAGCACCCTTTTACCCGCAACAGGGCCTTGGCCCAGAACGGCGTGAACCGCCGTGAGGCCGGGAATGCCAAGTGTTGCCCCTTCTGCGAAAGACACGTTCTGGGGCAATGGCACCGCCTGCCCTGCGGGCAACGCGATATACTCGGCAGCGGTTCCAAACGCACGCTGCCACTGTCCGTTCCAGATCCAGACCCGCTGACCGATCCGGTCAGGCGAGACGCCTTCGCCCACCGCCTCGATAACACCAGCGCCATCGCTATGGGGGGTGATCTTGGGAAAGGGGGGCTTGGAAACACCGGGACGGCCCCCTGCACGCGCACGGATGTCAGAAGGGTTGACGCCAGAGGTCTGCAAGCGCACCAGAACTTCGCCCACTGCGGGGTCTGGCGTGGGCAGGTCTTCAAGGATCAGGACATCGGCGGCCGGTCCGAAGGCAGTATAGGTGATCGCGCGCATGTTGCTTGTCCCTCTTTAAGTTTAACCGGCTTCTAGCACCTCTAGAAACGCCTCGCCAAACCTTTCGGCGTATTTGTCGCCGATCAGACGGGTGAGATTATCCATATCGGCACTGCGCATCTGCGCGACTTTGGCCAGCATCGCGGCAGAACAGCTCATCGGTTTGTCCACGCCGTGCGGGCCACGGGTAAGCTGGGCCTGCGCCTGCATCAGACGGTCGTAAACAGCGCCCTCGTCACGACCTGCAAGCTTGCGACGCATAGGGTGCACCTCCTCGACTGTGCCTGCGATGACAGACAGGAAATCCTGACCATAAGTCGCGAGCTTCTTTGCACCCACACCGCCGATATGGGCCATCTCATCAAGGGTCATGGGCCGTTTTTCGGCCATTTCGATCAAAGTGCGGTCGTTGAAAATAATATAGGCGGGGACATTGGCCTGTTCGGCAAGGTACCGGCGTTTGGCCTTGAGCGCTGACAGAAGTGGCGCGTCTTCTTCACTGACCAGCATCCGCACTTGCGGGCCGGAACCGCGCGCCGCCTTGATCGTGTCGCGGCGCAATTCGATCGTGGCTTCGCCGCGCAGGATGGGCCGCGCATGTTCGGTCATCCGCAGCGCGCCATGCCTTTCCCGATCAGGGCGCAGCAGGTCATGCCCCATCATCTGCCGGAAAATCGCCTGCCATTGGCGTTTGTCATAGTCCTTGCCAACACCGAAGGTTGGCAGGCTGTCATGTCCCCGCTGCATAATCTTGTCGGTGGGCGTCCCCAGCAAGATATCAATCAGATGGCCCGCGCCGAACCATTCCTCGGTGCGCAGCGCCGCCGACAGCGCCATACGCACGGCGGTTGTACCGTCAAACACCTCAGCGGGTTTATCACACAGGTCGCAGTTACCGCAGGGTGCCGGATTTTCGCCGAAATATTCCAGCAAGTTCTGGCGACGACAGCGCAAGGCCTCGGCCAGTCCCAAAAGCGCGTTCAGTCGCCCGTGATCAGCGGCACGGCGTTCGGGCGGCGCAAGCCCTTCGTCGATCTGCTGGCGGCGGTAGCGGATATCATCGGGCCCAAAGAGCGTGAGCGTCTCGGCAGGGTCGCCATCCCGCCCCGCACGCCCAATTTCCTGATAATAAGCCTCGATTGACTTGGGCAGATCGGCGTGGGCGACCCAACGGATATCGGGTTTGTCGATCCCCATGCCAAAGGCCACAGTCGCACAGACGATCAGGCCATCCTCTTGCTGAAAGCGGCGCTCGACGATCCTGCGATCCTCGGCCTCCATCCCGCCGTGATAATAGCAGGTGCTGTGGCCTGCATCGCCCAGCGCTTTCGCCAGCGTTTCGGTTTTCGCACGGGTGCCGCAATAAACAATCCCTGACTGGCCCTTGCGCGCAGAAGCAAAGTTCAGGATCTGGTTGCGCGGCCCGTCTTTGACGGCAAAGGCAAGATGGATGTTGGGGCGATCAAACCCGCGCAAGAACGTGGCGGGCTGTTTGCCAGCAAAAAGCTTCTCGACGATTTCGTCGCGGGTTTCGGCATCTGCAGTCGCGGTGAACGCGGCCAGCGGCACGTCCAGCAGGCGCTTAAGTTCACCAATGCGGAGATAATCAGGGCGGAAATCATGGCCCCATTGGCTCACACAGTGCGCCTCATCCACCGCGATCAGGCCGACACCGGCGCGGCGCAGCATATTCATGGTCCCGACTGCTGCCAGCCGTTCGGGCGCCATATAAAGCAGCTTGAGCGTTCCCGCTTCCAGCGCTTCCCAAACGGCATCGGTTTCTTCGGGGGTATTGCCAGAGGT
>CAYZKE010000111.1:5529-8844 GCA_964478505.1 uncultured Loktanella sp. | reverse complement strand
GCTGCTGCCAGCATTTTACCCTCAAGCCCGATATCAAAGATACCGGCCCGCTCGGAAAACAGACCTGCAAGACAGGCCAGAAGAAGCGGGGTTGCCAGACGCAACGTGGCGTCCAGCATCTGCAAAAGGGTCGCAAAATCCATTTAGGCAGCTTTCTCCATCAGGAAGGGGAAGAGGTCAAAGAAGCGGTCTGCGACCTCCGGATTGCGGCGCAGGGCGGCTTCGGCCTCGGCTTGGGTGATATCGACGGCCTGCGTTTTGTCTTTGCGCAGGAAGAACTGCAAGCCCAGCATCGCATCGAACCGGTCATCTGTGATGAACGGATCATGCGGGACGCGGGGCATGACGGTTTCTGCCGGCATCAACACGCTTGTCGGGCGTTGCAACGACAACAGGGCCACCAGATGCGGGGGCACGTCTGCTGCGGGGGTTTGATCAATCACGTGGTGAACCCACTGGTGGAGCTCTTCCATCGAAATCATGCCAAGTGCCAGACAGCTGAGCACAAAGCCCAGGTCTGCACCGGTGTCATCATCGACACCGACTTTGAATTGTCCTGTCATGTTTTTGCTCTCCTCATTGCCAGGAATAGCCGCTCGAGCGGCATGCGCACCATATTATCCAGTGCACCCGTGAAGAGGATTACCAAGGCCTGTATTACGATAATCAGCTCACGGGGGATCGACGTCCATAGGGCGAGTTCTGCGCCGCCTTGATATAGAAAGCCGAAAAGAAGGGCCGCCAGCAGTACCCCGAAAGGATGGCTGCGCCCCATCAGTGCGACGGCGATGCCGATAAAGCCCGCCCCCTCCACTGCGTTCAGGACCAGCCGTTCGGCCTCGCCCTGCACGTTGTTGATGGCCATCATACCGGCGAGACCGCCGGAGATAAGCATGGTGACCATGATAATTTTGGTCGGGCTGATGCCCGCGTATTTTGCCGCTGACTCCGAATGCCCGAAGGACCGCAGTTCATAGCCAAGCCGCGTTTTCCAGATCAGGATCCAGAGGAACAGACAGGCCGCAATGGCGACAAAGAAGGTGACGTTGGCCGGAGCGCCGCGGAAGAATGTCGTTTCGCCGAAGTTGAACATGTCCTGAAACGAGGGAAGGTGCGTTGCTTCGGGGAATCGCGGCGTTGCCGGTTCCATCCCGGGGGCTTTGAGCGCGCCGATCAGAAAGTAGTTCAGCACCGCAGCCGCGATAAAATTGAACATGATCGTGGTGATCACGATGTGGCTGCCGCGCTTGGCCTGCAGGAATGCGGGGATCGCGGCCCATGCCGCACCAAAGAGCGCAGCGCCAATCGCAGAGCCCAAAAGCGCCAGCGTCCAATGCGGCCACGGAATAAATAGGCAGATGACAGCCACGCCCAGACCGCCGATGAGGGCCTGACCTTCACCGCCGATGTTGAACAACCGCGCATGAAACGCGATCGCCACTGCCAGACCCGTGAAAATAAAGTTGGTGGCGTAGTAGAGCGTATAGCCCCAGCCGTAAGTGGACCCAAGCGCGCCAGAAACCATCAGCTTGAGCGCGGCCCACGGATTTTCACCAATGGCCAAAATAACCAAGGCAGACAGGATCGCCGCAAGCAAGATCGAAATCAGCGGGATCAGGACGACGTCGGCCCACTTTGGCATCACATCCATTCCTCAGACCTCCTTGGCCGTGCCGCTGCCAGCGGTCGCCAATTGTGCCTCGACAGCCTCGTGGAGTGGCCCACGCGGCTGCGTGGTCATTCCGGCCATCAAAAGCCCGAGTTCTTTTTCGTCTGTGTCCTGAGGCATCCGCTCGCCCATTATTTTTCCGTCAAACATAACCGCAATCCGGTCAGAGAGGGACAAAATTTCTTCTAACTCCACGGAAACCAACAAAATTGCTTTGCCCTGATCCCTAAGTGCAACAATCTGTTGGTGGATGAATTCGATCGCCCCAATGTCCACGCCGCGTGTCGGTTGCCCGATCAGCAAAAGGTCGGGGTTGCGTTCAATCTCGCGCGCGAGGACGATTTTCTGTTGGTTGCCGCCAGAAAAGCTCTTGGCGGCAAGGCTGGGATCGGGCGGACGGACATCGAAACGCGCCATCTTTTCTTCGGTGTCTTTACGGATGGCTGCATTGTCCATCAGAAATCTGTTCTTCTGATAGCGCGCATCGTGATGATAGCCAAAGGCGGTGTTTTCCCACGCCTGAAAGTCCATGATCAGACCTTCGCGCTGGCGGTCCTCGGGGACGTGGCTGATGCCGCGCGCGCGCCTGCTTTGCCCGTTGGATTTCGCGCCTGTCAGGTCGATCTCCTCACCATTCACCTTGATGCTGCCGGTGCCTTTTTCATAGCCACCCAGCACCTCCAGCAATTCGGACTGCCCGTTTCCGGCGACACCCGCAATCCCGAGGATTTCGCCAGCATGGACATCAAAGCTGACGCCTTTGAGACGGTGAACGCCCTTGCTGTCGGTGACGTTAAGGTCTTTGACCTCAAGGATTTTTCGCCCGATCTGCGCCGGTGCTTTGTCCACGCGCAGCAGCACCTTGCGGCCGACCATCAGTTCAGCCAGTTGTGGCGGGCTGGTTTCCGAGGTTTTGACAGTGGCGGTCATTTCACCGCGCCGCATCACGCTGACAGTATCGGTGATTTCCATGATTTCGCGCAGTTTATGCGTGATCAGGATGATCGTTTTACCCTCGCGCTTGAGGTTCTCAAGGATACGGAACAAATGGTCCGCCTCGGCGGGTGTCAGCACACCTGTGGGTTCGTCCAGAATCAGGATATCGGCTTTGCGATACAGCGCTTTGAGGATTTCCACGCGCTGTTGCATGCCGACGCCGACCTCTTCGATCAGGGCGTCCGGATCGACGTTCAGTTCGTATTCCTCAGCAAGGCTTTTGAGCTCACGGCGCGCGCGTGCCAGCGACGGGCGCAGCAGGCCGCTGTCCTCGGCCCCTAGAACCACGTTTTCCAGCACGGTGAAGTTTTCCACCAGTTTGAAATGCTGGAACACCATGCCGATACCCGCAGCGATGGCTGCTTGGCTGTCAGGAATCGTGGTTTTCTTGCCAGAGATGAAAATCTCGCCTTTGTCGGCTTTGTAGAAGCCGTAAAGGATCGACATCAGTGTCGATTTCCCGGCGCCGTTTTCGCCGATGATCCCGTGGATCGTACCGGGCATGACGCGGATCGAAATGTCTTTGTTTGCTTGAACAGGACCAAAGGCTTTGGAAATACCTTTAAGCTCAATAGCGGGGGCTGTGTCGGACATATGGCACCTGTTCCTTATGCAAAAGGCCGCACCGATTGCTCAGCGCGGCCTTTGTT
>CAYZKE010000111.1:0-5429 GCA_964478505.1 uncultured Loktanella sp. | reverse complement strand
ACCGCGTTATCGACGCGCTTGAGCATGGATGTCAGAACTTCGCCCGGGTGCAGGTAGTTCTGGTTTGCGTCAACGCCGATGGACAGGATGTCTTCGTCAGCAGCGGTTTGCAAAACGCCAACGCCGGTGCCGCCTGCGGCAGCGAAGACAACGTCAGAACCCTGGCTGATCTGTGCCAGTGTCAGCTCGGACCCTTTTACCGGATCGTTCCAAGCCGCAGGTGTTGTGCCTGTCATGTTGGCGATGACTGTGACGTCAGGGTTTACGGCCATTGCACCCTGAGCATAGCCACAGGCGAATTTGCGGATCAGCGGGATGTCCATGCCACCAACGAAGGACACAGTGCCGCTCTCGGATGCCATCGCGGCCATCATGCCGACAAGGTAGGAACCTTCATGCTCATTGAATACAACAGAGCGGACGTTTGGCGCGTCAACAACCATGTCGATGATTGCGAATTTGGTGTCAGGATAGTCGGCTGCGACTTCGGCAAGTGGTGTGGCCCATGAAAAGCCTGCCATGACGATCGGGTTGGCACCGGATTCAGCGAAGCGGCGGATCGCCTGTTCGCGCTGCGCGTCGGACTGGATTTCAACCTCAGCATAGGAACCGCCGGTTTCGTCTGCCCAGCGCTGGGCTCCGTTATAGGCGCTTTCATTGAAGGATTTATCGAACTTGCCGCCAAGATCGAACAGGATGGCGGGGTCTGCAGCGGCAGTACCGGCCGTCAAAGCCAGTGCGGCAGATGCGCCAAGGAATTTCTGCATAAGTGTCATTAATAATTCTCCCAGGTCGTTACGCGAGGTTTGTTACGGGCGCACCGCGCCCCCTCAGTTAAAGGCAGAGCCGATCTGATGCCGGTCATCAACCGATAAGGCCTTGCCTTGCAGGGAAGATCAACCGTTTTTTATGAGATATCATGCGACCAAAGGTCAAAATCGGCGTTATCTAGAAGCTGACGCAAAGTCAGGTTGTGGTCAGTGACTTGCGCATCACCAAGGCAGCCAGCGGTGCCCCATCTTTAGGCAGATAATAACCGGGTCGCCGCCCGATTTGGCGGTAACCGGACGCGGAATAGAGTGCGATCGCGGCGTCGTTGTCTTCGGCCACTTCCAGAAAGATTCTCACGGCACCTTCGGTCTTTGTCCGCGCTTCACCAGCTAGCAATGTTGCGCGTGCAAGGCCCTGTCGCCGCATGTCCGGGGCGGTGGCGATGGTCAAAAGCTCTGCTTCATCCAGCACAGTGCGGATCAGCGCGAAACTGCGTGTATCGCCGACCGCAAATGTGCCGGGGTGTTCGAGAAGGCCCGCAAATTCATCGGCCGACCATGCACGGGTCGCGCTGAACGCGGCCGCGTGCAGTTTAGCCAACTCTTGTGGCGTCATGGCAGCAATACCGGTGCGGGATCGCGCGGCGGGGCGGCGTCTGCGTTGCGGATATAGAGGGGGGCGGGGCGCGGGTGGTTTGTCGCAAGGCGCGAAGCGGCGATCTCGGCAACGGCGCCGATTAGCACCTCTGCGCCTTTTTGTGCGCCCGCGGGCTCTGTGCTCTGGACGGGATCGCTTGTCGTGCCATCGGCGCGGAACGCTTGGATGTAGGACTGGTCACGCGGGGCGGGAATGCTTGCCGTGAAGGGGAGCGTTTCGCCATGGGCGCGTGCGTCAAATCCGTTTACGCCAAGCGCCGGTTTGCCAAGCCCAAGCGCCAGGCCCCGGGCGGCAGAAAGAGCAATCCGTATGCCGGTGAAATTGCCGGGGCCAACGCCGACCCCGATCCCGTCAAGATCGCGCCATGTCAGCCCCTCGGTCGCCAGCATCTCTTCGAGCATCGGCATCAGATGTTCGGCCTGTCCTTTGGCCATTTCGTCCACGCGTGTGACGATCCGGTCGCCCAACAGTAAAGCGGCGGCGCAATGCGCCGCCGATGTATCGAATGCTAAGACAATTGGCTTAGGCTGCAACTGGCCGGACCTCGACCACCTCGGGGATGTAGTGGCGCAGCAGGTTCTCGATGCCCATTTTCAGGGTCAGCGTGGATGACGGGCAACCGGCGCATGCGCCTTGCATGTGCAGGTATACGATACCACGCTCAAATCCGTGGAAGGTGATGTCACCACCGTCCTGTGCAACCGCAGGGCGCACGCGGGTATCGAGCAGTTCTTTGATCTGCCCGACAATCTCGGCGTCTTCACCGCTGTGTTCGGCGTGGCCGCTCACCGGTTTATGGTCGTCGGCCATCACGGATTGACCGGATTGATAGTGCTCCATGATCGCGCCAAGAATACCCGGTTTGATATGGTCCCATTCAACATCGTCGGCCTTTGTGACGGTCACGAAATCAAGGCCAAAGAACACGCCTGACACACCACCAGTGGCAAAGATGCGCTTGGCGAGCGGTGAGTTTTCAGCCGCCTCGACGCTTGGAAAGTCGGCTGTTCCGACCTCAAGCACGTTCTGGCCGGGCAGAAACTTGAGCGTTGCGGGGTTTGGTGTCGATTCAGTCTGGATGAACATGTGGCCAACCTTTTTTGTCAGGCTTTAGATATGCGGCCGCGCGGCGCCGATGTCAAGGTTTGGAATGATTCTAAATCGGCCACACGAGGCTATGTAATTGCTTCGAGCCGTTCTTTGGAAAGATCACCCGGCACAATCGTGATCGGCACAGGCAGGCTACCGGACTGCTTGCTGAGTTGTGACACCAGGGGGCCGGGGCCTTTACTGTCAATGCCTGCGCCGAGAACCAGAACGCCGATCTCGGGGTCTTCGTTCACATGGGCGATGATTTCGCTGATTGGCTCGCCTTCGCGGATTACCAGTTCGGGATCAACGTTTTGTTTGTCACGCATCCATTTTGCAAAGACTTCAAAGTGGACTTCGATCCTTTCGCGGGCTTCGGCGCGCATGATCTCGCCCACGCCGATCCAGTGGTTGAACTCGTCAGGGGGGATGATGGAAAGAACGGCCACGCCTCCACCGGTATGGGACGCGCGCATCGCGGCAAAACGCATAGCGTTCAAGCACTCGCGGCTGTCATCCAAAACGACCAGAAACTTACGCATTTTGCTCTCCCTCTTGGGCCAAGTGTGGCGCATCCTTCACGTGCTGGCAACGACAGATTGCTTTCCCCAGCTACGCAGTACTTGCTGCCCAGTCCCAATACATATCACGGACCTGGCGGGTCACAGGTCCAACCTGATATTGCGTGTCCTCGAAGGCGGTGACCGGCGTCACCTTGGACATGTTGCCCGAAAGAAAGACCTCGTCCGCGCCGTGGAAATCATCGAAGGTCAGCACGGTTTCATGCACTTTGACGCCATCCGCACGCAGGTTCGAGATGTGCCGTGCGCGCGTGATGCCGGACAGGAAAGTGCCGTTGGGGATGGGGGTGAAAACCTCGCCGTCCTTGACCATAAAGACGTTTGCGGTGGCTGTTTCGGCCACATTGCCCATCGCATCGGCGACAAGCGCGTTCGAAAAGCCGCGCGCACGGACCTCGGCCAGCATGCGGGCGTTGTTGGGGTAAAGGCAGCCTGCCTTGGCGTTGACCACCGCGTCGTCGATCACAGGACGGCGGAATTTGGTCAGGCCCAGTGTTGTCGTTGCGGTGGCCGCCGCAAAGGGGATTTCTTCAAGACAAATGGCAAAACCGGTTTCCTCGGCGCTGGGAACAATCGCTGTCGCGTCACCGTGGATTGCCCAATACATCGGGCGGATATAGACGGCGGCGCCTGTGTCGTATTTCGCCAGACACTCTTTGGTGACTGCGATCATGTCTTCGGTGCTGACGGTCGGCGTGATCATCAGCGCTTCGGCCGAGCGGTTTACGCGGGCGCAGTGCAGATCAAGATCAGGCATCAGCCCGTTTACAGAGCGCGCGCCATCAAAGACCGTGGTTCCCAGCCAAGCGCCATGGTCAGCCGCGCGCATGATAGGCGTGTCACCTTCGTGCCATGTGCCTTCGAAATAGGTGCGGATGTTTTTGCCGGTAGCCATGGTGCCTTCTCCCTTTTGGGCCACCCTAGGCCTGCAAAATGGGAGGGTAAAGTGGGGATGCGTCCGATGCCGGGGTACACCGGACGCATGAGCCGACCAAGGTGATCACGGGACGAGAGACACCAGTGCGGACAGTTGCGCGATTCTTCAACGCCCCTTCATGTTGGGGGCTGCGGGATTCAATTTTGTGACGCTTACTCGGCCAGCGCCAAGAGGGCTGGCAGGTCAACACGGCTGTTGGTCATGGCAAGCGTGCCATCCGCATCGCGGGGCCAGACAGCCATCGGGCGGTCATAGTAAAGCTCGACGCCGTTCTGGTCAGGGTCACGCAAATAGATCGCCTCGCTGACGCCGTGATCGCCCGCGCCATCCAGCGGGATGCCCGCATCGAGTACGCGCTTGACGACTTGGGCCAGCGACTTTCTGTCAGGATAAAGAAAGGCTGTGTGGTATAGTCCCGTGTGTCCTGGGGGCGGCGGAGATGCACCAAGGCTTTCCCATGTGTTCAGGCCGATGTGATGGTGATAATCGCCCGCGGCAAGAAATGCCGCCTGATCGCCATAGCGTTGGGTTAACCCGAAACCCAAAACGCCCGAGTAAAAGGCGATAGAGCGTTCAAGATCAGAGACCCGCAGGTGAACGTGCCCGACGCGGGCTGTGGCAGGTGCAGACATGGTGTGCCTCTTGATTATGCGTGACGCCAAGATACAGCATGTCATATTTGCACAAAATACGTATTTCTTAATATGCGATGTGCAATATTGCACGCTTCCGGTCCGCTGTACCGTCTGATCCCCGTCACAGAGATGCGACCAAATGAAAATTCGGAGATACACCAGCGCTCCACACCCCGCTTTGGGTGACATCCTATGACTGGCTGGACTGCACTCAGGTTGTCAGACGCAGCTGTCGCCAAGAGCTTGAAGTCCGGAAGAATGGACTAGGTATCGGACTATAAATCCGAGAACGCGTTCATGATCATAGCCCGACAGAATATCCAAAGACGCAAGTTGAGTTCACTGTGCTTCCTCACAGCCTTTTTTGTTTTATGGAGCAGCCAGACCACTGCACTTGATAGAGAAACACCGTTCGAATCGATCGATGGTGGGACACTGACCCTCGCGCAATGGGAAGGGCAGCCCGTTCTTGTGGTCAATACAGCCTCGATGTGTGCGTTCACAGAGCAGTATCGTGAATTGCAGGCGCTTTATGACCGCTACCGCGATCAAGGATTGGTGGTGCTTGCGGTCCCCTCTGACGATTTCAACCAAGAACTGGCAAGCAACGCTGAGGTCAAAGAGTTTTGCGAGCTCATCTATGGAATTGATATGCCCATGACCGTGATCACCGGAGTGAAGGGGCGCAATGCCCATCCGTTTTATCAGTCACTCCGTCAAGAGGTTGGATTTACGCCAAGATGGAATTTCAACAAGGTA
>CAYZKE010000110.1:5670-8911 GCA_964478505.1 uncultured Loktanella sp. | reverse complement strand
GCGATCCTCGAAATCGACACCAAAGACGGCCAAGCCCAGCCCCGCACTAGAGCCCGCACCCGACAACCGCTCGGCCATGCAAAAGCTTGTGGATCGCTTTCGGTGAAACCCGCCACGATCCAAGAGGCATTTCTATATCAGTCAAAGGCCTGCATCAGCCTCGGCTCACCTTTTATGGGGCGGCTGATGGCGCTGTGTGCAGCAATGGACTGGCCCGCAGGTGTGGTCACCGACCGCATTTTCGCATGGCAGGGTGACATCAGCCCGCGCGGGCAATCCATACCACTGCGTCTTGCCGGTGCGCTGCACGCCCTGCATTTGCAGGGGCACGCTGGGCTTGGTGCGGTTTACCCGCCGCAAGACGCCCCCGATGCGGCCCTTTGGGATGCCGTAAGTACTGCGCTGGTGTCCGAGGCCGCGCATATCAACACATGGCTAGATGGCGCGCCACAAACCAATGAGGTGCGGCGCGCGGCGACGCTGATTGCCGTCGGTCATCTTCTGGCAGAGCGTTTCGGTTTGCCACTGCGCACCTCGGAACTGGGGGCAAGCGGCGGGTTGAACCTACATTGGGATGCCTACGCGCTCGCAATTCGGGATCAGAAGTTCGGTGCGGATGCCCCTGCGCTGACGCTTTCACCGGAGTGGCACGGGCCACTTCCGCCTGCGGCAAAACCACATATCACTTCACGCGGCGGCGTCGATATCAACCCGCTTGATCCGCACAGTCCTGCAGATGCGTTACGTCTGCAGGCCTATCTCTGGGCAGACCAGCCAGAACGGTTGGACCTCACACGTGCTGCGATCGGCGCGGCACAGACCCCAGTCGATAAAGGCGATGCGATTGACTGGCTCGCACCGCGCCTTGCCCATGTGCCCGGTCAGACGCATCTGATCTATAGCACGGTCGCATGGCAGTACTTTCCTGCCGAAAAACAGGCACTCGGCACCGATCTGATCGTAGCGGCCGGTGCCACGGCGACCAAGAACACGCCTTTGGCATGGTTCAGCATGGAAAACGACGGCGGCACAAAGGGTGCAGCGCTGACATTGCAGCTTTGGCCCGGTGATGTGACGCTTCACCTTGGCCGCGCCGATTTTCACGGACGCTGGGTGGAGTGGACCGCAACCTGACGCCGCACCCCATGGCAAATGCCACAGGAACGACTAAATTAGTGAGACGATCAGAAAGGCAGAGTAACCATGGAAAAAGACCCCTCCTTCAACGTTCTCGGCAGTGCACTTGCCCCTTGCTCGACTGCCCCGATGACCGGGTTCTTTCGCAACGGGGCTTGCGACACCTGCGCCGCCGATCACGGCAGCCATACGGTTTGCGCTGTCATGACGGATGAGTTCCTTGCGTTTTCCAAATACGTCGGCAACGACCTCAGCACACCGCGGCCAGAGTTCGGCTTTCCGGGATTGAAGGCAGGGGATGGGTGGTGCCTTTGTGCGAGCCGCTTTCTACAAGCCTATGAGGAAGGCTGTGCGCCACAAGTGAACCTGCATGCGACCCATGTGCGGGCCCTCGAAATCGTGCCGATCGACGTTTTGCACGCCAATGCTGCCCCCGATTAGGAAAGCTGATCAGGCCTTGGCCATCAGGTCATCAATAAAGAGACTCATAAGCTGGGTACGGCCGCTGACACCGGCTTTGCGGTAAATTGCATTCGTCTGGGCCTTGATGGTACCCTCGCTGACTTCGCGCAGGCCTGCGATCTCTTGGGTCGACATACCCTTCAGGGCAAACAGCGCCACATCCCGTTCCGCCGGGGTCAATTCCCACGCGCTAAAGCGTTCTTCCAGAACATCCATAAAGGCGCCCGATGCCAAGCGAAGCTGGTCTTCGACAACAGCATTGCGCACCATTGTCCGGCGCAGGGTGAACCAGCCGAAACCAACCCCGAGCAAGAGGCCCAGCGCCGCGCCGAGTTCCACCAGCTCGTAAAGTTGCCAACTGAGCGGACTGATCCCGAGGATCGATGCAAGAATGCGCGACACAAAGAAGATCGCGCAGAGGAACTGCACCACTACGACTACGACGATCGCCAACTGACCTTTTAGCAAATGCGCTTCCTTTGCTCAGAGCGGACTAGTCATCATCGTCATCATCATCGTCGTC
This sequence comes from uncultured Loktanella sp., assembly GCA_964478505.1. Classification (GTDB taxonomy): domain Bacteria; phylum Pseudomonadota; class Alphaproteobacteria; order Rhodobacterales; family Rhodobacteraceae; genus Yoonia. The sequence goes on along the minus strand of CAYZKE010000110.1, from coordinate 6,789 downwards.
ATCGTCATCGTCATCATCGTCATCATCGTCATCATCGTCGTCATCATCGTCATCATCGTCGTCATCATCGTCATCATCGTCGTCGTCATCATCGTCATCATCGTCGTCATCGTCGTTCGTGCTCGAACCCCCGTTGTTCGAGCTGCCCGGATTGAAAAGCCGCGGACTATCGTCGTCCTCATCCCTCCAATAGTCGCGCAGGATTTCCCCAGTTTGCGGGTTGAAGACAAGCTCACGGCGCAGATCATCGCGTATTGCGATGACGCGCACACGGCCAAGCCAGGTGCGTTGCAATGTGATTTCGGAAAATCCTTGATTACGCAGTTGCGAGACGATCTGATCCTGCACGGATTGCGCCGCTGCGAGTTGCGGTGTCCCCGCAAGCGCGAGACAAATAACGATCTTTCTCAACATGCGGACGCCTCCCATTCAAGTGCGAGCATCTGTTGTTCGTGCGACATTGCCAACCTCACCATCGACCACCAGCGCATATCCAACATCGGAATACTGGTTGATGTGAACATCATAGCCCTACAAACGAGTCGGGCATATTGATAATGCGTTTACTTTGAAGACGGCAGACTCGGCAAATAGCGCCTAAACCAAAGTTTAGGCGCTTATAACCTAGGCTTTCATGTCAAAGCCAAGGTGTTTGGCTACAGTAAAGATGTCTTTATCCCCGCGCCCGCACATATTCATAACCAGCAGGTGGTCTTTGGGCAGGTCGGGTGCAATCTTCATCACATGGGCAAGGGCATGGGACGGCTCCAGCGCCGGAATGATACCTTCCAGCGCACAGCAGAGCTGGAACGCCTCCAATGCCTCAGTATCAGTAATGGCCACATATTGCGCGCGGCCAATATCATGCAACCAGGCATGTTCCGGCCCGATGCCGGGGTAATCAAGACCGGCAGAGATGCTGAAACCCTCAAGGATTTGCCCCACATCATCCTGCAACAGATACGTGCGGTTGCCATGCAACACGCCCGGGCGGCCGCCCGTCAAAGAGGCGCAGTGCTCCATCTTGGCGTTCACACCTTTACCGCCGGCCTCTACGCCGATGATGTTGACTTCTTTGTCATCAAGGAACGGGTAAAACAGACCCATCGCGTTCGAGCC
>CAYZKE010000110.1:0-5570 GCA_964478505.1 uncultured Loktanella sp. | reverse complement strand
TGTTGACTTCTTTGTCATCAAGGAACGGGTAAAACAGACCCATCGCGTTCGAGCCGCCCCCGATTGCCGCAATGAGCGTATCGGGCAACCGGCCCTCGGCGGATTGCATTTGTTCTTTGGTTTCCTGACCGATGATCGCCTGAAAATCACGGACCATCGCGGGGTATGGGTGCGGACCAGCCACGGTGCCGATGCAATAGAACGTGTCACGCACGTTGGTCACCCAGTCGCGCAGCGCATCGTTCATTGCATCTTTCAGGGTGCCACGACCGGAAGTCACGGCCACCACTTCTGCACCAAGAAGGCGCATACGGAACACGTTAGGGGCCTGACGCTCGACATCATGTGCGCCCATATAGACCACACATTTCAGACCGAATTTCGCACAAACCGTGGCCGTTGCAACACCGTGCTGGCCTGCACCTGTCTCGGCAATGATGCGGGTCTTGCCCATGCGGCGGGCCAGAATGATCTGGCCCAACACATTGTTGATTTTATGCGCGCCAGTATGGTTCAATTCGTCGCGCTTCATATAGATTTTCGCACCACCCAGATGCGCAGTTAGGCGTTCGGCGTGGTAAAGCGGGCTGGGACGGCCAACATAGTGGGTCCAGAGATCATGCATCTCGGCCCAGAACGTCTCATCAGTTTTGGCGTGCTCGTACTGCTCTTCCAATTCGAGGATCAGCGGCATCAGCGTCTCGGACACGAAACGTCCGCCAAAATCGCCGAAACGGCCCTTTTCGTCGGGACCGGTCATGAAGCTGTTGAAAAGATCGTTGGCCATAGGACACCTGCTTTATTTGTGCCCGCCAGACCTAACGATTCTTGTCAGAATGGTAAAGCGACCATCAGGTCGCAGACTTTCATGGAAAGTCTGAAAACAAATCCTTGATAAGGATTTGCCCACAATTCCTGACACAGGAATTGGCTATCCAACCACAACTTTCACAGGTTCAGCATTGCAGAACACGATAATCTGTCCTGCGTTTTCAACGGCGGAATATCCACGACGTTTTATTTCCGCTGCGAACGCGTCGCGCCCCACCATCCGTTCCATATCGCGCACCTTGCGCCGGACCACGCCACCATCGCGCGCCGATTGAGACGAAAACAGATGCCGAAACCATGCTTCGGGCGAGAGCGGAAGAATCGCGTGCTGCATGCGCGCAGCATCCGTCCTTATGGTAAATAACGCCTTAATCAGCCTGCGCAGCCGTACAAAACGCAGCAATCAGCACAGCATCTTTGACGCCTGGCGCGGATTCTACGCCAGAGGAGACATCAACCTGCGTGGCCCCTGTCAGCGCAATCGCCTCACCCACCGTGTCCGGTGTCAGGCCACCGGCCAGCATCCATGGCACAGGCCAGCGGCGGCCTGCAATCAAACGCCAGTCAAAGGACAAACCGTTCCCGCCCGGCAGATCCGCGTCTTTGGGCGGCTTGGCGTCGACAAGGATCTGATCCGCAACACGGGCATAGCTGTCCAATGCCGCCAGATCGCTTTCATCGGCGACACCAACCGCTTTCATCACAGGCAGCCCATAACGTGCCCGGATTTCTGACACCCGCTCGGGTGTTTCATGTCCATGCAGTTGCAGGACGTCCAGCGGGACATTTGCGGTAATCTCATCAAGCAGCGCGTTATCCGCATCAACCACGAGCGCGACCTTGGCCACACCAGCCGGCACAGCCAGCGCAAGTGTCGCGGCCTCTGCGATCGTCACATTGCGTGGCGATTTCGGAAAGAACACCAGCCCGACATAAGCAGCCCCCGCATCGACAGCCGCTTTGACCGCGGCAACATCACGAAGCCCGCAGATCTTGACCCGTGTCTGGCGCGGCATCAGCCTGTCTTTTCAAGCAATGCCAGAACGTCATCACCGTCTTTGCCGGTTCCCGCAGCGCCGCGCAGCTGTGCCACCTCACGCTTGAGCGCTTCGACTTCACGCGCTTTGCCGCGCGCATCGGACCGGATGCGATATTCGCGCACCCATTCCCACAGGAACCCAATCATCAGACCGGCACCGACTGCGATGAAGATCACGACGAACAAAGGCAGCTGGATATCAGGCGCCAGACCCAGCAGGTCACCGACCGCCTCTGGCATGGCGCGCAGAGTGACGACATCACGATTGGCAAGCCCAATCAGGATAAGACAAAGGCCGACAATGGCCCAGAATGCATAGCGAATGGTTTTCATAACGAAAGCATACCGCAGTTCATCGGCGCGGTGAACAGCTATTCCGCGCCCTGCGTTTCAATTCTGTAAAAGCCCTGTGAGGGTCTAGTTGCCGTTCAGCCGGTCGCGCAGCAGCTTGCCTGTCTTGAAAAAGGGCACATGCTTTTCTTCGACTTCCACCGCTTCACCGGTCCGGGGATTGCGGCCGATCCGCTGGTCACGTTTCTTGACAGAAAACGCGCCGAACCCGCGCAACTCAACCCGGTCACCACGCGCCATCGCTTCGATGATCTCTTCAAAAATCGTATTCACAATCTTTTCGACATCGCGTTGATAAAGATGCGGGTTCTCGTCGGCGAGTTTCTGGATCAGTTCGGAACGGATCATAGTATGGCCTCCCAACCAGTAAGCGAACACATGGCAGCAGGTTTGTCCCCGCTTTTCAAAAGACTATAGGCATTTTGTGGCGTCGACGAAATACCGCGATTGCGGCGTTTTCGCCTATTTACGTCACCAAGGCCGCGCCGGGCACCCTGATTAGGAGCCATACTGCCGCTCTCTTTGGCCTCAGCAGCAAGATGGACCACCAGCGCGCGCCCACCGATTCGCAACTGGTCCGCCCGATTTTCAGCGCATCTGGTGTCGGATGAACGGCGTATGTGAAGGCCGGTCTGCGCGCAGACGCCCGTCTTGTTCAAAATCACTATCTGCGTTGAAGGCCAGAGTGGGCCGCTGATCGAACCCTGCAATCACTGTACTCTGACCCGCCAGCACAGACCGGAGGCGTCGCTGCAATTCATCAGCGCTCTGGCCACTATAATACCCATGTACGCCGTTTACTGTGACAGGCTCCAACACAGAGAAACCAAGATAGCGCAGCGTATAGGCCGCGGGCCACAGCAAGAGCGCAAGATCACCCTCTTTGCCATCAAAGCCACATTCCGTATCTTTCGCACCAGTCGTGACACAGAACAAAGCCGTCTTATCCGCGCAAAGCCCCGCATCAAAGCGCGCGTCTACTCTGTGCAACTCACCATGCACGAGGACGCGTTCAAACCAGCCCTTCAAGATCGCTGGTGGCGAAAACCACCAGATCGGGAAGTGAAAGATAATACGGTTCGCCTGCCTGACCTTGGCAATCTCGGCCCGCACATCATCTGGAAGCGCGCCCTTGGCGGCTGAATGCTCTTGCACCTTGAGGGGATCAAAAGGGGTGCCCGTCGGCCAATCTGCATAATGATGCGGCCCCTCGACCGGATCAAAACCCAGCGCATAAAGATCCGAGACAAGCACCTCATGGCCTGCGTCCTTTGCCGCTTGAACAGTGGCATCGGCCCATGCCGCATTGAACGAACGTCGGTCAGGATGCGCGAGAACAACAAGTGTGGTGGGCATGTCGAATACTCCGTTCTGGATGCGCCTTAAGGGAATACGCGCGAACACTTAAGGATGTCTAGAAGTCCCCCACAAAACGAAGAACCCCCGCCGCAGTCTCCTGCGGCGGGGGCCCAATTCTTCAAAGGCAAATGCCAGAGGCTTATTCGTCGCCCTTCAGAGCCGCACCAAGGATATCGCCCAAGGATGCGCCGGAGTCAGATGAACCATACTGCTCAACTGCTTCCTTCTCTTCCGCGATCTCACGTGCCTTGATCGACAGACCCAGCTTGCGGGTCTTGCTGTCGATGTTGGTCACACGCACGTCAACCTTGTCGCCAACCTGGAAGCGCTCAGGGCGCTGCTCGGCACGGTCACGGGACAGATCGGAACGACGGATGAAGGATTTCGCACCCTCATAGTCAACTTCGATGCCGCCGTCTTCGATCTTGGTCACTTCAACAGTGATGACCGAACCGCGCTTCACGCCGCCAACAGCCTCTGCGAAGGGATCACCGTCAAGCGCCTTGATCGAGAGCGAGATACGCTCTTTCTCGACGTCAACTTCGGCCACTTTCGCACGAACCATGTCACCCTTGCGGAAATCACCGATAACGTCTTCGCCGCGGCCTTCCCATGTCAGGTCAGACAGGTGAACCATGCCGTCGATGTCGCCTTCAAGGCCAACAAACAGACCGAATTCGGTGATGTTCTTGACTTCGCCTTCAACTTCGGTGCCCTCAGGATGTGTCTCGGCAAAGACTTCCCACGGGTTACGCTGTGTCTGCTTGAGGCCCAGAGAAACGCGACGCTTCGCAGAATCGATTTCCAGAACCATGACTTCGACTTCTTGGCTTGTAGAAACGATCTTGCCGGGGTGTACGTTCTTCTTTGTCCAGGACATTTCGGACACGTGAACCAGACCCTCAACACCGGCTTCCAGCTCAACAAATGCGCCGTAATCGGTGATGTTGGTCACACGACCCTGATGCACGGAACCAAGCGAGAATTTCGCTTCAACCGCATCCCATGGATCGTCCTGCAGCTGCTTCATGCCAAGGCTGATACGGTGGGTTTCTTTGTTGATCTTGATGACCTGCACCTTGATCGTCTCACCGATTGTGAGGATCTCGGATGGGTGGTTCACACGGCGCCATGCCATGTCTGTGACGTGCAACAGACCGTCAACACCGCCCAGATCAACGAACGCACCGTATTCGGTGATGTTCTTGACGACGCCGTCAACTTCCTGGCCTTCGGTCAGGTTGCCGATCACTTCGGCGCGCTGCTCGGCACGTGATTCTTCAAGGATTGCACGACGCGATACAACGATGTTGCCACGACGACGGTCCATTTTCAGGATCTGGAATGGCTGCTTGAGACCCATCAACGGGCCTGCATCACGCACAGGGCGGACATCAACCTGAGAGCCCGGCAAGAACGCAACAGCGCCGCCAAGGTCCACAGTGAAACCACCTTTGACGCGGCCAAAGATCGCGCCATCAACGCGCTCTTCGTCAGCATAGGCTTTTTCCAGACGATCCCAGGCTTCTTCACGGCGCGCCATCTCGCGAGAGATAACAGCTTCGCCGCGGGCGTTTTCAACCTGACGCAGGAACACTTCAACAGTGTCACCAACGGCGATTTCAGCCTCTTCACCAGGGTTTGCGAATTCTTTCAGATCAACGCGGCCTTCCATCTTGTAGCCTACGTCGATGATGGCTTGGCCCGCTTCGATTGCGATCACCTTGCCTTTGACAACAGACCCTTCGGCGGGCGTGTCCATTTCGAAGCTTTCGTTCAAGAGTGCTTCAAACTCTTCCATTGAATTAGCCATGTGGCGTCGTTTTCCTAACGTTTGGTTTTATACGGGCCGTGCGGTTGTCTCCGCCGGTCTTTTGGGTTTCGGTTGGTCACTTGCATCCTTTGCGGAACATAAAACAACAGGGCCGGTTACTACCGACCCCGCTCAAGTCTCACGTCCGCGCCTGTTTCGACACTTCGACAGGGCGGC
>CAYZKE010000109.1:8291-9037 GCA_964478505.1 uncultured Loktanella sp. | reverse complement strand
GCTGCCTTTGATGCGGCCCTGTCTCGCCGTGGGCTTGCACCTGTATCGTCCCGGATCCTTGCGATGGATGAGGCGCGGCGCGCCAAAATTCTGGCGGCCGAAACCGCGCAGGCAGAGGCCAATAAAGCCGCCAAAGACGTCGGCGCAGCCAAGGCCCGCGGTGACGAGGCCGAATTCGAACGCCTGCGCGCGCTTGTCGGCGAAAAGAAAGCACAGATCGCCGCGTTGAACGATGAGGCCAAGGCCGAGGATGCCGCCCTCACCGATCTTTTGATGGGCATCCCGAACCTGCCTGACGAGAGTATCCCTGATGGTGCAGACGAAAACGACAACGTCGAAATCCACCGGCACGGCACCCCCCGCGCCCTCGAATTCACGCCGCTTGAACACTTCGACATCCCCGCCATCCGTCCAGGCATGGATTTTGAAACAGCCGCAAAACTGTCAGGTAGCCGTTTTGTCCTGCTGTCGGGTGCTGTGGCACGTCTGCACCGTGCGCTGGCGCAATTCATGCTGGACGTGCATGTGGAAGAACACGGTCTGACCGAAACCATCACCCCTGTGCTTGTGCGCGAGGATATGATGTATGGCACAGGCCAATTGCCGAAATTCGGCGATGACAGCTATCAGACCACCAACGGCTGGTGGCTGATCCCGACGGCCGAAGTAACCCTGACCAATATCGTCAACGGCCTGACAATCGACGAAAGCTATCTCCCCCGCCGTTATGTGGCACACACCCAGTG
>CAYZKE010000109.1:0-8247 GCA_964478505.1 uncultured Loktanella sp. | reverse complement strand
CAAACAGGCGCAGGCGATCCTTGAAAAACTGGACCTGCCCTACCGCACCGTCGTGCTTTGCACCGGCGATCTGGGTGCAGGTATGCGCAAAACCCACGATATCGAGGTCTGGTTGCCCGGTCAGAATACGTACCGCGAAATCAGCTCGGTCTCTGTCGCGGGCGATTATCAGGCCCGCCGCATGAACGCCCGTTACAAGCCCGAAGGCGGTGGCAAGCCGCAGTTCGTGCACACGCTGAACGGATCGGGCCTTGCCGTCGGGCGCACGCTGATTGCCGTGGTCGAAAATGGCCAACAGGCTGATGGATCAGTCGATCTTCCCGCCGCTTTGCACCCCTATCTGCGCGGCAAGACGCGGATCAACGCAGACGGCCAGATGGTCTAGCGCGGCGGCAAGAGATCGTCCTTTGTGAGGGTCTCTTGCAGTTTTGGCAGGACTTTTGCGAGCGTCTTGGGCTGATAGGCCGGATCACAAGCGATCCGGTCAATCGCCGTCTGGCTCACATCCACCACACGCGTCGGCCCGTCGCGATCAAAAGGGCGCAACCGCATCACGCGGGCCAACAATCCCAAACGGGACTGATTGACCAGTGCCTCGCGGATGTTGCGCCCCTCACGGACCTGCGCCAGTTTCGCGCTGTCCATGCACAGTTCCGCCTCTTGTGCCCCTTCTGCGACCCAATCAAACGCGAAGGCCGAGAGCCCCAACCGGTCGCCCCCGCCCCCGACTGATCCATGATCTCCCGGGAACCATTCCTGTCGGTAGGGCCAGTCCGCGCGGGTGGCTGGATCCAGACTTGTCTCCTCATCCAGCCCCAGTGCTGTGCGATTCATGTGGTCCAGCTTGTCCGACCACATTGCCGGTAGAAAGGTCCGGCGCTGCTCGTCAATCGCGACGGCGTGGCGGGCCGATAGCACCGTGCGCGACAGATCCGCATCGTGGAACTGATGCTTTTTGTTAAACAGCGGTGCCGCCGCCCAATACCCCGGCACCCCCAGCGCGCCGACCGTATCCCAGACGCCAAGATATTTGATCGTCAGGTTTACACAGAGGCCCGGGTTTGTCTTCTGCCGCCAGTTCCATTCGAGTTGGCTTGTCGCGGTGTAGGGCGCAAAATCGCGGCGCCACGCAAAGCTTGCCGGATCATCCGGTTTGGTGTCCTTGGAACGCGACCGGTAGCGCCGGATCGCCTCTCCGATCCGGCCCACATTTTCGCGCGGCGGAATCCCGCAAGAACGCAGCAAACCGGCCAGTGACCGCGCCGTATAGGCCCCGCGCGAAAACCCGAAGATGAAAATCTCGTCCCCCGGCTCATAGCAAAAGATCAAAGCGCGATAGGCATCCTCGATATTCTCGATCAGCCCCCAGCCCAACGCGCCACCCGCAAACCTGTCCAATGTCCGCGCGACAGCGTTCGATCCGCGTCCGGCCCCGACGCCCAGCACATAAAACACCTGCTGTTTGCGCCCGTCATCCGCCGTGTGTTTGACCGCCTGCGCCATGCGCACCACATTCGTGGGGTTCACAGCATCATGGCGGTTCCAAGTCCCGTCACAAAAAATCGCAATGCGTTTCATGGCAATCTCCTGAATTGAATATGTGAATGCTGACGCAAGGACCGGTTGTAGGCAAGTCTGGGATGTAATCGGCTTTTCTTGGTAGCACTCGATAGGCAGACAGAGGATAACAGAGACATGAAAAACATATATGCGATCCTCACCCTTTTCTTTACGGTCACTTTTGTGGTGTCTCCCGCGCTCACCAGACCGTTCAGCGGGTTTCGCGAAGACCAACTGCCCGTCCCGCAGATTGACCCACCTGTGCAGCCCGAAGGCTATGCCTTTGCGATCTGGGGGCTGATCTATGGCTGGCTCGTGGTGTCAGCCGTCTACGGGATGATCAAACGGGCCGACAGTGCCGAGTGGAATTACGCCCGCCCGCCGCTGATCATCAGCCTCGCCGTTGGCACACCGTGGCTTGCTGTGGCAAACGTCAGTGCAATCTGGGCGACAATCCTGATCTTCGTCATGGCCGCCGCAGCCATTGCGGCGCTCTTGCGCGCACCGCGCAAGCATCGTTGGTTCTTTCGGGTGCCGGTGGGCATCTATGCGGGCTGGCTGACAGCGGCGTCTTTCGTGTCACTGGGCAGCACCGCCGCAGGCTATGGCATCGGCCCTACAGCGCAAGGCTGGGCCTATATCGGCATCGTCGGTGCCTTGATCGTTGCAGTCGCCGTCCTGACCCGCGTCAAATCACCCGCCTATGCGCTGACCGTGATCTGGGCGCTGACAGGGATCATCGTCGCCAATGGCGCAGCAAACTGGACCGTATCAGCGCTGGCGTCCATCGGCGTGGTCATCCTGCTGGGGCTGGTCGCCAGAATGCGGGTCAGCTTGGCCCCTTCTTGAGGTGCTTTGACAGGCGCGACGGCTGCGAGGACTTCTTGTCCTTATACGGATTCTTGTCGCCCTGATCGCGCAAATAGAGCCGGATCGGCGTGCCCGGCATATCAAAGTCAACGCGTAAGCCGTTGACAAGATAGCGCTTATAGCTTTCCGGCATCAAATCAGGATGTGATGTCATCACAACAAACGCAGGCGGACGCGTTTTCACTTGGGTCATATAGCGCATCTTGATCCGCTTGCCGCCCGGTGCGGGTGGCGGGTGCTGTTCCAGCATCCCCGTCAGCCAACGGTTCAGTTGTGCGGTTGAAATGCGCCGGTTCCAGACCTCATGGGCGCGCATGATCGCCTGTTGCAAACGGTCAAGCCCTTTGCCTGTCTTGGCTGACACCGTCACCAAGGGCGCACCGCGAAGTTGCGGCAAAAGACGTTCAAAGCTTTCGCGCAATTCCTTCAGCTTGGTCTGCTTTTCGTCCTCGACGTCCCACTTGTTGATGGCCACAACAACGGCGCGGCCTTCACGTTCGGCCAGATCGGCGATGCGCAAATCCTGCTGCTCGAAGGGGATTTCAACATCCAGCAAAACCACAACAACTTCGGCAAATTTCACCGCGCGCAAACCGTCAGAGACCGACAGCTTTTCCAGCTTTTCCTGCACCTTGGCCTTTTTGCGCATGCCGGCGGTGTCAAATATCCGCATCGGTACGCCGCCCCAGTCTTGCTGAACCGAGATCGCGTCGCGTGTGATCCCAGCTTCGGGACCTGTCAAAAGGCGTTCTTCACCGATAATCTTGTTGATCAGCGTGGATTTGCCGGCATTCGGGCGGCCAACGACAGCAATCTGCAAAGGCTTGGCGCGGGTCGGGATACGCGGCGCATCCTCATCATCCTCGCCCACGTCAACGTCCACCTCGGGCGCGTCTGCGGCGGCTTTTTCCTCATGTGCCTCGGCAATCGGGCGCAGCACATCCATCAACTCGCCCATGCCCTCGCCGTGTTCGGCGGACATGCGGATCGGTTCGCCCAGCCCCAGCGCATAGGCCTCAAGAATGGTCGCGTCGGCGGCTTTGCCTTCGCCCTTGTTGGCAGCAAGAATCACATTGGCGTTCTTCTTGCGCAGAATATCGGCAAAGACCTCATCCGCAGGCAGTACACCAGCGCGCGCGTCGATCATGAAAAGACAGACATCGGCCATTTCCACGGCACGTTCAGTCAGCCGGCGCATCCGGCCTTGGAGGCTGTCGTCTGTCGCTTCTTCCAGACCCGCGCTGTCAATCACGGTAAAGCGCAGATCGGCAATCCGCCCCTCGCCTTCGCGCAAATCACGCGTTACCCCCGGCTGGTCATCGACCAAGGCCAGTTTCTTGCCCACCAAACGGTTGAACAAGGTGGATTTGCCCACATTCGGACGGCCCACAATTGCGAGGGTAAAGGTCATTTTGTCAGCTCCTGACGGTCTACGCCTGCGCGCTTACACCAACGCGCGCCTAACGGAAAGCGTGCAATTGCCCGTCTTTGCTAAGCACATAGAGCGTCTGGCCAGCCACAACAGGCCCAGAGGCCGCGCCGCCAGGCAGGGCAAGCTGTCCCAAGGACGCACCAGAGGCGGGATCGAACTGCCGGATCTGACCATCCGAAGAAGTAACGATAAGGCGCCCGCCCGCAATAACAGGACCATAATGCGTAAAGAAACGTCGTTCGCTGCGTGGGTTGGCACCTTCCTCAAGCACCGGCAGGGCAACCCGCCAGACAGGTGCGCCGGTATTTGCGTCAAGACGCACCAGAGCGTTGTTGTCGCTGATCAGGAACACCGCGTCACCGACAACCCAGACCGGGCTGAGCGATCCTTCGGTTGCGGTCCACAGGCGCGCGCCATCGCGCAAATCAAATGCGGCGGTCCGGCCACCAAAGTTGCCGATATAGACACGATTGCCCACGATCACCGGATCGCCCGAGATATCATTGATGACGCCCGAGGCGCTGCCTAACCGGTCACCGGTGACCACCGAAGACCAGCGTGTCAGCCCGCCACGGGGATAGGTGGCAAGCACCTCACCCGATGGAAACGGAAATACAACATATTCACCGCTCACCGCAGGCGATGCCCCGCCCGCAAAATTCGCGGTGGATGGCGCACCCGAGCGCTGCCAGCGGATCCGGCCATTGGTCACATCAAGCGCCCAGGCGGTACTGTCACGGGCAACGACGTAGACCAGATCGCCCTGTAGCGTGGGTGCCGCATTCGCCGGTGCGTCAAGGTCCTGCACCCAGATTTCAGCACCCGTGGCCGCATCAAGGGCCGTGATTTCACCAAATCCGGTTGTGACATAAACACGCCCGCCACCGACGGAAATACCCCCGCCAGAGGCATCCGTCGCATTGTCGCGGGTCGGCGTGAGATCACGGGTCCAGACATTGCCTCCATCCACAGTGGTGGCTGTCACACGGGCACGTGCGTCAACTGTATAGATGATCCCGTTTGCCACTACGGGATGCGATGTAATCCGCGCACGCCTGCTGTCGCCCTCTCCGATATCCACCGAAAACAGCGGACTCAGGTTCGCGCCGAGTGCCGGATGCGTGATTGTATGGCTGGGGCTGCCGTTCCGGTGTGTCCAGTCGGCATTCGCCTGTGCTGCAGGCAGTGCCACAGGCCGGTTTTCATTTGTCAGAACAGTTTGCCCACGGATATCGAAACGGTCGCCGGGCAGGATGATATCATCGTCACCGCATGCCGCCAAAAGAACGAGGCTGATCGCTGCTGTGATGGTTACTCTTAAAGTCACGGGTCAGATCCAATCTGCGCTTTACTGGCTCACAGGGTCGGGCATGGGTTCGCCCAGTGCCACCATGAGGCTCTGAACACGCTCGCGCAAGCCACGTGTGACACCGGCATCTTCTTCAATCTGGCGCAAAAACCCCAGACCCGCATCAATATCACCTTCTGTCAGGGACAGATATGCCAGTTGCTCAAGCGCCAACAGGCGGAAGGGCTCACCCGGCTGGGCCAATGCATCAAGTTGGATACGGCGGGTGTTGATGTCGTCAACCGGCAGCATCGCCATCTTGAAAGACGCCAGTTCACGGTACATTTCCGGCACATCGGGATTGACGGCGACACGGTTCAGGGTCGCCAAAGCGCCCGCATTGTCGCCGGATTCTTCCTGTGTGGAGGCCTGCAAAAGCAAAGTGACGGCAACGGCCGCACCCTCGGCCTCGATCTGGGCCATTGCGGCTGCGCGCGCGGCAGGGTCGGCTTCTTCCAGCGCTGCCATGATCGCATCACCCGTCGCCTGTGCGGTCGCACGCTCTTGCGCGTTGCGATACTCGTTCCAGGCCGCACCACCGACAAGCAACAACACAGCCGCAACACCGATCCAGCCATAGCGGCGCAAATATCCGAACAGCTTTTCGCGGCGGACTTCTTCGGTGACTTCATTGATAAAACTGTCAGTGTCGCTCACCTTGGACCCCAATTTTGCATAATTTTGTAATGTCTTTGCGGGTACATATCGTGAAGCCTGCGCGATGAACAAGAGGGCAGCGTGATTTACGCGGATGAAAGCCGCAATTGGGGCGCAAAACTATACTTGCCGGAACCGTGGTGGCAGTATAAAGTGAACTGAATAGTTTAGTACAGTACAGTGATCCTATCACCGCAACCTGACGTAAAGTTAACAGATTGATCGTTGCACCGCGGCGCGCATGGATCACAAGAGAGATAAAGAGATGAAACTCATACCGATCATCACAGCACTATTAGTGCTTGCTGGCCTTTATATGGTCGTCTTTGAGCGGGATGTACTTCTCGGTGTAGCCCAGTCCACCGCACCCGAAGCAGCCGTCATGGACACTGCCGATGCCACGGCCCCTGACGGCGTGGGGACAGACACCGCCGCCGTCAGTGTTGTCGCGATGCATTCCGTGGCGCAAACCATTGACAGCGCAGTGATCTTGCGCGGCCGCACCGAGGCCGCACGCAAGGTCACGGTTGCTGCTGAAACATCGGGCCTTGTGATCTCGGAGCCGTTGCGCGCAGGCGCATCGGTGAATGCGGGCGACGTTCTGTGCCGGCTTGACCCGGGCACACGCGAAGCGTCATTGGCCGAGGCGGGCGCGCGACTGGCCGAGGCCGAAGGCCGTGTGCCAGAGGCGCAGGCCGGTGTGCTGGAAGCAAACGCACGGGTCCGTGAGGCGGAAATCAACCTCAACGCGGCAAGCCAGCTGTCCGAAGGCGGGTTTGCCTCTGAAACACGTCTTGTCAGCGCGCAAGCCGCGATGGAAGCCGCAGCTGCTGGCGTGCAGCGCGCCAATTCCGGTGTGGCGTCAGCGCAGGCGGGCATCCAGTCCGCGCAGGCTGCCGTTGCCTCTGCCCTGCGCGAAATTGACAAACTGACGATCACCGCCCCCTTCTCCGGTTTGCTTGAAACCGACACCGCCGAGTTGGGCGCGCTCTTGCAGCCGGGTGCACCATGTGCAGCGATCATCCAGCTTGATCAGGTGAAACTGGTGGGCTTTGTGCCCGAAACCGATGTTTCCAAGATCACGGTTGGGGCGATGGCGGGCGCGCGGCTGACTAGCGGCGCACAGGTGCAAGGCCGCGTGACATTCCTGTCGCGCAGTGCTGATGAGTTGACGCGCACATTCCGCGTGGAAGTCACGGTCGAGAATAGCGATCTGGCCATCAGCGACGGACAAACAGCAGAAATCCTTGTGGCCTCAGACGGGCGCACGGCGCATCTGATCGCGCAGTCCTCGCTGACGCTGGATGATGACGGTGTGCTGGGCGTACGCACAGTGGCAGAGGATAACATCGTCAAGTTCATGCCCGTTACGCTGTTGCGCGACACTGCCGAGGGTGTCTGGGTCACAGACCTGCCTGAAACGGTTGATATCATCACATTGGGTCAGGAATTTGTTGTCGACGGGGTGCGCGTGGCGCCCACATATACGGATGCCAAAGGATGACCGGTCTCGTTGATTGGGCCGCAGCCCGCGCACGGATGGTGCTGGCCTTTATTGCGCTCTCGCTGCTGGCGGGGGGCATGGCCTATGTCGGACTGCCCAAAGAGGGTGAACCCGATATCGAAATCCCTGCGATCTTTGTGTCGGTCCCCTTCCCCGGCATTTCTGCCGAAGACAGCGAAACCCTGTTGGTCAAACCGATGGAGACCGAGCTGTCCGATCTCGACGGGCTGAAATCCATGAGCGCTACCGCCGCCGAAGGCTATGCGGGCATGGCGCTCGAGTTCGAATTCGGCTGGGACAAAACCAAAATCCTTGCCGACATCCGTTCCGCCATGAACAACGCCGAGGCGCAGTTCCCTGCGGGCGCGGATCAATACTCCATCAATGAAATCAATTTCTCTGAGTTCCCGATTGTGATCGTGAACCTCACCGGCCAAGTGCCCGAGCGCACTTTGTTGCGGGTGGCCAAAAACCTGCAGGACCGCATTGAAGGGATTGATGCGGTCTTGGAGGCAGGGCTTGCCGGTCAGCGCGATGAAATGCTGGAGGTCGTGATCGACCCGCTTCGTCTTGAGGCCTACAACGTCACCGCAGGCGAATTGATCGGCGTTGTGACCAACAACAACCTGCTGATCGCCGCAGGCGAGGTGGACACTGCGCAAGGGACGTTCTCGGTCAAGATCCCCTCGTCTTTTGACGAACCGCAGGACGTCTATAACCTGCCCGTCAAAACCAACGGTGACCGCGTGATCACGCTGGGCGATCTGGCCACGATCCGCCTGACATTCGAAGACCGGCTTGGCACTGCACGGTTCAATGGTGTGAACACGGTGGCCTTGCAGGTGGTCAAACGCAAAGGGTTCAACCTGATCGATA
>CAYZKE010000108.1:0-9053 GCA_964478505.1 uncultured Loktanella sp. | reverse complement strand
TGATGATCATGTGGTTCTTGGCGCCGCCGAAGCACTGCACGCGCTTGCCGTTGGCACAGCCGGTGGCGTAGATGTATTCGGCGATGGGCGTGGAGCCCACGAAGCCGATCGACTGCACCACGTCGTGGTGCAGCAGTGCATCCACAGCTTCCTTGTCGCCGTTCACCACCTGCAGGATGCCCTTGGGCAGGCCGGCTTCCTCCATCAGTTCCGCGAGCATCAGCGGGACGGAAGGGTCGCGCTCGGAAGGTTTGAGGATGAAGGCGTTGCCGCAGGCGATGGCGGGGGCGAACATCCACATCGGGATCATGGCGGGGAAGTTGAATGGCGTGATGCCCGCGGTGACACCCAATGGCTGTTTCATGGAATACATGTCGATGCCGGGGCCTGCGCTGTCGGTGAATTCACCTTTCAGAAGCTGTGGCGCACCGATGCAGTATTCCACGACCTCAAGTCCGCGGATCACGTCGCCTTTGGCGTCTGGCAGGGTTTTGCCGTGTTCGCGGCTCAGCGCCTCGGCCAGTTTGTCCATATCGCGGTTCAGAAGACCCACAAAGGCCATCATCACGCGGGCGCGGCGCTGGGGGTTCACTTTGGCCCATGCGGGTTGGGCTTTCGCCGCGATTTCAACGGCTTTGGCCATTTCAGCGGCGTTTGCGAGCGGCACTTTTGCCTGCACTTCGCCGGTGGCGGGGTTGAAGACGTCGGCAAAACGGCCGGACGTGCCTTTGACGTGTTCGCCATTGATATAGTGGGTCAACTCTTGCATGGGATCCTCCAAATGTTGGTTTGGCGCGACTATATCCTTGCGTTTTTCCGCGTAAAAGAACCAATATCTCAAAATCATTTTGCAAAAATGCAAGGATACGATGGAAAACTGGGATGATATGCGGGTGTTTCTGGCGGTCGCGCGGGCCGAGGGCCTGTCGGCGGCCGCACCTTTGCTGAAAATGGACCCCTCGACCTTGGGCCGCCGGATTGCGCGGTTGGAGCGCAATCTGGGTGCCGCGCTTTTTGTGAAATCTCCGCAGGGTTATGCGTTGACCGATCTGGGTGAACGGATGAAGGAACGCGCGGCCGAGGCCGAGGTGCATCTTGCACGGATTGCCGATGAGGGGCAGGGCGAACGTGCGGGGTTGACGGGGCAAATCCGGATCGGGGCGCCGGACGGGGCGGCCAATTATCTGTTGCCGCAGGTTTGTGCGGCTATTCAGGAAAAGAACCCTGATCTTGAGGTGCAAATTCTGGCGCTGCCTCGTGTCGTCAACCTGTCACGGCGCGAGGCAGATATGGCGATTACCGTCAGTCCGCCCGCCGCAGGGCGGCTGACCGTGCAGAAGATCACGGATTATCAGCTCCATCTTGCAATGCGTTCGGATGCGCCTCCTTTGCAGAGCCTGGCCGATCTGAAGGGCCGGCGGATCGTGGGCTATATTCCGGATATGATTTTCGACAAAGAGCTGGATTACCTCAGCGCCATTGATGTGGCGGGCGTGCAGATGGCGTCGAATTCCGTGGCGGTGCAGTTGCAGATGATCCGGCAGGCGGGTGTCGGGATCGTGCATGATTTCGCGCTGCCCTTTGCGCCCGAGGTGCAGATGGTGTTGCCCGACCAGGTGGCGCTGACGCGGTCGTTCTATCTGGTGCGGCATACCTCGGACCGGCGGCTTGACCGTTTGACGCGGTTTGCGCAGGCGCTGCGGGCGGGAATACAGGACGAAGTTGTGAGGCTGGAACGCACAGCACGCTTGACAGCTAGCCCCCCCGTTTGACACGCTGAAATTCCGGAGGAGAACCAAGGAGTCCACCCATGTTAGTTTCCCAAATGTTGAAGTCGAAACCTGAGGTTGGTGTGATTTCGGTGACGCCCTCATCCTCTGTGGCTGATGCGGCCAAGCTCTTGTCAGAGCACCGTATCGGTACCGTTGTCGTATCTTCTGATGGTGCATCACTGGATGGCATCCTGTCCGAACGTGACATCGTGCGCGAATTGGGCAAACGGGGGGCTGCCTGTCTGAGTGATCCGGTCAGTGCCCTGATGACGGCAAAGCTGACCACCTGTACCCCGACGGATTCGGCGCTGGAGGTGCTGGAAATGATGACCGCCGGGCGGTTCCGCCACCTGCCGGTCATGGATGGGGGCCGTATGGTGGACCTGATTTCTATCGGGGACGCTGTAAAGGGCCGCTTGTCGCAACTCGCGATGGAAAAAGAGTCGCTCGAAGGCATGATCATGGGCCACTAAGGCCCGCCTTGCATTCTGCTGCGCAATAATGTTGCTTGGCAAAAATTCAGAACACCAAGAGGTTTGCCATGCGCGTAGGACTTTATCCCGGTACCTTTGATCCGGTCACGCATGGACATCTTGATATCATCCGCCGTGCTGCCACGCTGGTGGATCGGCTTGTCATCGGTGTGGCGATCAACCGAGACAAAGGCCCGTTGTTCACCTTGGAGGAACGGGTCGAGATGATCGAGGCCGAGGTGAAGCTGCTTTCTGCAAAGAGCGGATGTGAAATCGTGGCCCATCCGTTTGAAAACCTGCTGATTGACTGTGCCCGCGACGTGGGGGCCTCGATGATTATTCGCGGTTTGCGTGCGGTGGCGGATTTTGAATATGAATATCAGATGGTTGGTATGAACCGTGTGCTGGATAATTCAATCGAGACCGTGTTTCTGATGGCCGAGGCCCAGCATCAGGCGATTGCGTCCAAGCTGGTGAAAGAGATCGCGCGTCTTGGGGGGGATGTGTCTAAATTCGTGACACCCGCCGTCAACACCGCGTTGAAAGAGCGGTTCGGCGGTTGAGCTGGCTCTGGATGCTGGTCGGCACCTATCTGCTCTACGCTGCTGTGATGGTGGTTGCCCATCCGCGCATCATCTACCCGTTTGGAGCTGACGCCTTCGACAATCCCGCGTTTCGCCAAGAGGTCGTTTCAGACCGTGATGTTTCAGTTGCGATCTCTGAGGGCGATGACGATTTGGCGGTGTTGTTCTTTATGGGGAACGGCGGGTCGCTGGCCTACTTCACCTATTCGCTGGATGCACATCAGGATGCGGGCAGGACCGTTGCAGCGCTGGAATACAGGGGCGGGGCCGGTATCGCGGGGCGCCCGTCCGAGCAGGGCCTCAAGGCCGATGCGCTGGCCGCCTATGATTGGCTCGCCGCACAGCACGACGGGCCGATTGCGGTGCACGGGTTTTCGCTGGGCACGGGGCTAGCCATTCATGTGGCGGCACGACGGGATGTGGCGGCGGTGTTGCTTGATGCGCCCTATCCCACGCTTTGTACATTGATGACCAAAGGGTCCTATCTGCCAGCCTGCTATCTGCCTTTCGTGCAGAAGTGGCGGTCGCTGGACGATGTGCCTGCTCTGAATGCACCGGTTCTGATCCAGCACGGCACAGCCGATCAACTGATCCCCATCGGCTATGGTGCGCAACTGGCGAACGCAATGGATGTGGCGGGCCTGTCTGTCACCTTCCATGAGGTCGCAGGTGCCAGCCATAACAATCTGGCGGGGCAGGCGGGGTATCAGGACAGGATCAATGCGTTCCTGAACGGGTTGCCCAAAAACTAAAGCCGCACCCGAAGGCGCGGCCGGTCTTCTGTCAGTGATCGTAAGCGTTTAGCCGTAGATGCGTTTGGCTGCGATTTTCGCGGCGTCCTCACGGAACATGCCAAGGTCGATGGCTGTTTCCAGTGGCATTGAGGCCAGTTCATACTTCAGGCGACTATAGGCCACGCGTTTCTGGACGGCGGTGCGAACTATGTTCAATACGGTCATATGCGTGCTCCTTTGTATTCACGTTGTTTGATCTCGTGAAACAAAGGTAGCAATGCCGCAGCGCAGAACAACTGACAGTTAGCGCAACCGGTTATGCGTCTTTTGCATGGCGGTTTCTTAAGTCGCCAAGTATTTGGGCTACTTCGCGAAAACTGTTTGCAGCCGGGTGTCGCTGCGAATGACGTCTTGGACCGCTTGCTGCGCTCCTGCCACTGTCCAATGACCATTGTCGAGAACATAAAGCTGGCCGTCTGCAGTGAGTGTCGGGCAATACTGATGGCAGATAGGTTGGAAGCTAGAGACATAGTGGATCGCCGTGCCAGAAAAATAGCGTTCAAGCTTACGATCAAGCTGATCATCTGACAAAAAATCGGTTTCTGCATAGAAGTTACGCAAGCTCTCCGAATCTATACTTCCTGCCATTGCGACATCAATGGTTGGCCGAAACCGTGGACGTGGCCCCCAAAAAATGAGCGGTGTATCGCCGCTTTGAAGCTGCACCAATGTGCGCGACAGTCTCTCAATCTCGGGTGCTTTGGGGCGCTCAATCCCGCCCGCCCCTCTGGCGACCAGCGACCCGCCGCTTTGCGAATAGATCACCGCGCTGATCCGCGTGGCGTTATCAGCCAGCCAGCTTTGCCAAAATGCGATAAAGGGCGCGCAAAAGACTTTCTCTGAGGGCGGTTGGGCCAGGTTGCAACCGTTTCCTGTAAGCTGGACGATATTATGATCAGGGAAAACGGCGTTCAGGCCCACGTAGATATCCGCGGCATGGCTATCGCCGAGGACCACGATCAATCTGTCTGATCCTGCAGGCAGGCAGTCTGCAAAGACATCGAAATAGACTTGCCGAGAGTTTTCTGTCGCATTGCAGGTGAATTCTCCGGTGGCGTTCGTCCGTTCATCAAGCGCTGTGTCCAGTGTCGCGAATAGCGCGCGGATTTCGGGTGTATATCGTGAAGGATAGCCCCGATTTGCATGTATCTGCCAGCTGACCAGCGCGATGATCAGTCCCGCAAGAAGGCTGGTGCGCGCCAACTGGCGTGACCCAATCACGAACTGGCCGCTGCGCTTATGCCGGAACGGGACTTCGATCAGGTGATACATGAGTGCGCCTGCCGCAAGAGTCAGGGCGATTAGACCCAGAACCTGCAATGACGTCTGGGCCTGGCCGAACAGAAAAATGGAATAAATGATCAAAGGCCAATGCAGGAGATAGACCGAATAGCTGATGCGTCCGATATAGCGGATCGGCGGCAAGGCGATAGCCCGGTTCATGATGGCCTTTGGGCCTGCATAGATCATCAGTGCAGTAGCGACGACCGGGATGGCCCCGTTCAGGCCCGGAAAGGGCGCTGTCTCGTGCAGCGTTCCGGCCACAAAGAGGATGATCAAGAGCCCGCTAAGCGACGCGATATTTGCGGTGAGCACATTGCGCGCCTCCCAGCCGGTGAGGGCCAGAACAGCGCCGCCACCGAAAGCAAAGATGCGAAATGGGGTGAGATAGAACGCGGCCGATGCGTGGTCGGCCAAGAGCATCTGGCTCAGTCCGAGGCTGATAAGGCTCAGCGTAATCATCGCAGCCAGAAGGCCCGCTTTTGAAAGATAGCGTGCAGCGATAACCAGTACGGCTGGCCAAATCAGATAGAACTGTTCCTCAACTGCCAACGACCAGGTGTGCAGAAGGGGCTTATAGGCAGCAGCGCTATCGAAGTACCCGGTTTGCTGCCAGAAAAGAATGTTGCTCACAGAGAGCAAAGTCGCGAGGGCCGCTTGTGCCGTTGCCTGATAGAGCGTTGGTGGCAGAACGAACCAACCTGCAAGCAATGTCAGCGCGATCGTTACTAAAAGAGCGGGCCCCAATCGACGCAAGCGCCGGAGGTAGAAATCCTTAAATGAGAACCGCTCTTGCGCGGTTTCGCGCAGAATGAGGCTGGTAATCAGATAGCCACTGATGACAAAGAAAACATCAACACCGATGAAGCCCCCTGGCACGTTGGACAGGCGGACATGAAAGAACACGACCAGGATCACTGCAACGGCACGCAACCCATCAATGTCGTCGCGATATTGCAAGCAGGTCACCTTGGTAAAACTTGTCTGCTTATGGCTAGCATCTGGGGGAAATCGTGACAATGCTGTTGGACGTGGCCATAAAAAAAGCCGACCCGTCGAGGCCGGCTTTCAACCGTTTGCTTGCCGTGGTCTAGATCAGCTTGCCCATGGCCACCGCTGTGTCGGACATGCGGTTCGAGAAGCCCCATTCGTTGTCATACCACGTCAGTATCCGGACCATGTTGCCGTCAAGCACCTTGGTTTGATCAAGGTGGAAAATTGAGGAATGTGGATCGTGGTTGAAGTCCGAGCTGACCATCGGCAGGTCGGTATATCCCAAAATGCCTTTCAACGGGCCATCGGCGGCGGCGATGATGGCGGCGTTCACTTCTTCCACCGTCGTGGCGCGGCTGGCCTCGAATGTCAGGTCCACGACCGAAACATTCGGGGTGGGCACACGGATCGCCACACCGTCAAGTTTGCCGTTCAGTTCCGGCAGCACAAGGCCCACGGCTTTGGCGGCACCGGTCGAGGTGGGGATCATGGACAGGGCGGCGGCACGGGCGCGGTAAAGGTCTTTGTGCATCGTATCCAGCGTCGGCTGATCGCCGGTGTAGCTGTGGATTGTGGTCATGAAACCTTTGGTGATGCCGATGGCGTCGTTCAGCACTTTGGCCACTGGGGACAGACAGTTCGTGGTGCAGGATGCGTTCGAGACGATGATATCGTCAGCCGTCAGCATCCTGTCATTCACGCCGTAAACGATTGTTTTGTCAGCGTCTTTACCGGGGGCCGAGATCAGAACACGGCTTGATCCGTTATCAAGGTGCGCCTGGCAGGCCTCTTTGCTGGTGAAGATGCCGGTGCATTCCATCACAACATCCACGTGCGACCATGGCAGGTCTGCGGGGTTGCGGATGGCGGTGACCTGAATAGGTCCGCGGCCCACGTCGATGGTGGTTTCGGTTGTCGTCACCGTGGCGGGGAAGCGTCCGTGCACGCTGTCAAAGCGGAGCAGGTGCGCGTTGGTTTCGACCGGTCCAAGGTCATTGATGGCAACGACCTCAATATCGGTGCGCCCGCTTTCGACGATTGCGCGCAGGATGTTACGGCCGATCCGGCCAAATCCGTTGATAGCTACTTTGACGGCCATGGTGTTCTCCTCAGGGTCAATGTTGGCGCTAACATTGCGATTTATACGAAAAGGTCAACCGTTGATCGCCTTTAGCGCCAAAACGCGAGCCACTCGATAAGTTCGACAAATTTGCGCGAGAGAAACAGCGCATACGCCCCGTCGTACTGCAGGTAGTCAAAACCAAGCAATGCGACCAAGAACAGACCAAGAAGAACAGCAATGGTATTTGTCATGGGCCGAGGTTTAGCCCAGATGCCACAAATGGCAAAGCCCGCATGAGCGGGCTTGCAGCGTTTTGTGCCTTGCAGGTTGTGGTTAATGCAAGCGCCCCATGGTGGCCGCAACATCGGCCATACGCGCCGAAAAGCCCCATTCGTTGTCGTACCATGCCAGCACCCGCACGGTGCGCCCGCCCACGACCTTGGTTTGATCCGGTGCAAAGATCGAACTTTCGGTGGTGTGGTTGAAGTCGATGCTGACCTTCGCCTCGTCATCATAAGACATCACCATGCCCATGTAACCGGCAGCGGCTTCGGCCACGATGGCATTGACCTCGTCGACGGTCACGGATTTGCCGGCCTCGAATGTCAGGTCTACGGCGCTGACATTCGGTGTGGGCACGCGGATCGCGGTGCCATCCAGCTTTCCGGCAAGGTTGGGCAGCACCTCTCCCAGCGCCTTCGCAGCCCCGGTGGACGTGGGGATCATCGCCATCGCGGCGGCGCGCGCGCGGTAGAGATCGTCGTGCCGGCGGTCGAGCGTCGGCTGGTCGCCGGTGTAGGAGTGGATGGTGGTCATCACGCCGCGCTCGATCCCGATCGCCTCGTCCAGCACCTTGGCCAGCGGGGCGAGGCAGTTGGTGGTGCAGGAGCCGTTCGATACCATGTTTTCGGTGGTCAGCAGATCGCGGTGGTTCACGCCATAAACAACGGTGCGGTCCACGTTCTTGGCGGGGGCCGAGATCAGAACCTTTTTGGCACCGCGCGTCAGGTGGATGTTGGATTTCAGACCGTCGTTGAATTTGCCGGTACATTCCAACACCACATCGACGCCATCCCAATCAAGCTCTTCGGGATCGTAGGTCGACATCACATCAATCGGGCCGCGGCCCAGATCCATCGTGTTGCCCTTCACAGTGATCGGGCTGCCAAAGCGGCCGTGCACGCTGTCGTATTTCAGCAGATGTGCGTTGGTTTCAATCGGGCCGGTGGCGTTGATTTTGACAACCTGCACATCGTTGCGCGCGGCCTCGGTGATATGAGCCAAAGTGCAGCGTCCGATACGCCCGAACCCGTTAATCCCGATGGTCACTGTCATAGCTGAAGTTCCTTGCCGCTCTGTCGTCGTTGCAAGTGGTATACGCAGGTGTACGTCCGAGGGGAACGAAAAACGTGTTATTCATCAATATGTTAACGATAACATGTGGTGTTAGCGATAACGCGTTTGCGGACCAAAGGGATGTTAACGCAAACAATCAGTGCTGCTGTCGAATCATGTTTTGATTGCGTAAGAAGGGGCAACTGAAAGGACACCAGATGCATCCGCTCATTACGCAAGACCATATCGAGACCTACCAGCGCGACGGGGTTGTCCTGATCAAGGGCCTGTTTGCCGATTGGGTAGAGCCGCTGCGTGAAGGCATTGCCACCAATATGGCAGAACCCGGGCCCTATGCCGCCGAAAACCTGCATGACGGTGAAGCGGGGCGTTTTTTCGACGATTACTGCAACTGGAACCGGATTTCCCCGTTTGAAGGTGCTGCCCGCCATTCGCCTGCCGCCGAGGTGGCCGCCGATTTGATGGGCTCGCAGACCTGCCAGCTTTTCCACGACCATGTGTTGGTCAAGGAACCCGGCACGTCAAAGCCGACGCCGTGGCATCAGGACAGCCCCTATTATTTCGTTGAAGGCGAACAGACCGTCAGTTTCTGGTCCCCGCTTGATCCGGTGCGCGAAGCATCTCTGCGCTGCGTGAAAGGCTCGCACAAATGGCCGCGTGCTGTGCTGCCGACGCGGTGGTTATCGGAGACGGATTTCTATCCTGACGATAAGGATTTCATGCCGGTCCCTGATCCC
>CAYZKE010000107.1:0-9061 GCA_964478505.1 uncultured Loktanella sp. | reverse complement strand
TCGCGGATCATATCCCAGCACGCGTCCTCTTCTGCCGCATTCTTGGCGTCCATCTCACGCATGATCGAGGAGACCTTGAAGGTCGCAAGCAGATAGGCCTGAGGCCCTGCCGCCAGATGCACGTTGCGCCGTTCCAACTGGGTGAGAAAGAAAGAGCGGTCGATCAAACGCGACGAGAGTGCCGAAGAAAGCGAGACAGCGACCATCACAGCCAGACCTGTTTGCCAGTCACCTGTCAGCTCGAACACGATCAGCGTCGTCGATATTGGCGCACCCAGCACTGCGGCAGCGACCGCCCCCATACCCGCAAGCGCATAGAGCGTGCCGCTGCCCGACACATTGGGAAAGATCGCCGTTGCGATAATACCAAATGCAAGGCCGGTCAGCGCGCCCACCATGAGCGAGGGCGAAAACACCCCGCCCCCCATGCGTCCGCCCATGGTGATCGCCACGGCAACAACCTTGAGTACCGCAAAGACGATTGCTTCATGCCACAACAACTCGCCTGTCAGCGCCAAAGAGGTCGTCTCGTAACCCACGCCAATGATGTGCGGCCACCAGATGGCAAGCCCGCCCAGAAGTGCGCCCGCAATCGCGGGCCGCAAGTAGCGGGGAATGCCTGTTTCCCTTTGTAGGTAAGTGCCAAGGTCTTCGGCCCAGAAGATCGCCTTGATCAATGCCACCGAGACAAACCCGCAAACCAGCCCAAGAATGAGAAAGGCAGGCAGTTCAACATAAAACGCCAGCGCGTTCTGGCCCGAGAGCGTAAATTCCGTCACATCCCCGAAGGTCAAACGGTTAATGACGGTGCCTGCGGCAGAGGCGATAACAATTGGGGCAAAGGCATGCACAGCAAAGTGCCGCAAGACAACTTCCAGCGCAAAGAGCGCCCCTGCAATGGGCGCGTTAAAGCTGGCGGAAACAGCGGCTGCGACGGCGCATCCCAAAAGATCGCGCCCGGTGATACCATTGGCGTTGATCCAGCGACACACGGCTGTCGAAATTACTGCTGCAAGGTGGACTACCGGCCCTTCCCGGCCAGACGAGCCGCCCGTTGACAGGGTAATCATCGAAGCCGCCGCAGAAGCAAGGCCCCGCCGCACTTCGACGCGGCCTTCTGACAAGGCAGCACCCTCGATCACATCAGCCACCGAGCGGACGCGGCCATCGTCCGTAAAACGGTCAAGGATCACGCCAACGATCAAGCCACCGCAGATGGGAATGAGCAACACTTGATACCATGCAAGCCCAGCGGCAAACGAATGCAGCGTTAGAACATCATCGGTCCCGTAGGCGGTTGTTTGAATTGCATAAATCCCGAGCCGGAACAACACAGCGGCAAACCCCGCTGCGATCCCGATCGCCAATGCGATGAACCAGAACTGTATTTGGTTGGGACCGTGGGTCTTCATGACCACTGCGGCATCTTTGCAAGCCGTCGCCACACCAGCAATCCCTTGCTCTAGCAACGCTCTGGCTGACTTCCCCATCAAGTTTGCTCTCTTGCCGGTGGCTTTGGCGGACATGCAACTTGCGGCCCCTGCTTCATGACCGCCCCTGCAGGTCTAAGTCATGCGCCAAGGGCTTCCAAGCGGAAATTCAGGCGCGATTCGCGCTGACTGTCGGATTCGCTACTGCAAGATTGCGATGATGAACGCTATCTTGCGAAAAACATGCAACGGTTTGGATTGCACCGACATGCCGCACAAAATCTACCTGTGGATGAATAAGCCGTCTAAAATATCATTTTCCATGTCGTACTGAAATACGGCATGAAAAGTTCACGGCGAAGCAGCCAAGTATCAATATTAAGTTGTTTTAATGCATTATTGATAATGTATCAGAAAAATTCGTGCCCCCGACATCAGGCAAAAATTGCAACCTTCGATAGTTAGGTCAGCAATGTTGATATACTTTGGTACAGGTTGCTCGGGCGTGCCAGTCTGTTACCTTTACGTCAAGAGGCGTGTTTCGGCCTCGGACTGTGGTGAGTAGCAGAGTGCTTGCTCGGAAATATTGCAAAGCACTTGTTGGTATTTGAGGGCCGATCAAGGCTCTCGGAAAATGAACAATGTATGTCGAGGAGGTGAGTGGCCGAGACATGCAAGTACGAGTGGGAATGGTAACCGGTGAATGTTCAGGGCGTCGCTTGATTGCGGCGCCCACTTCGGTTTCAGGTGTTAATCAGCGCGCGTGCAGCGTCCTTAGCCGCCTCTGTCACCTTGTCCCCTGACAACATTCTGGCAATTTCATCCACCCGCGCATCTGCATCCAAGGGGACAACCGTCGAGCGGGTCATATCAGCGGTCTGTTGTTTTTCAACGCGCCAGTGATGCCCACCGAGGGCGGCCACCTGGGGCGAATGCGTCACCACGAGCACCTGCCCCTCTGCCGCAAGCTCTGCCAACCGTCGCCCTACGGCATCAGCGGTTGCACCACCTACACCGCGATCGATTTCATCAAAGATCATCGTCAGCCCATTGGCGTCCTGTGTCAGGCATACCTTCAAGGCCAACAGGAAACGGCTCAGTTCACCGCCCGAGGCAATCTTGTTCAACGGGCCGGCCGGCGCACCGGGGTTAGTGGCAACCGTAAAGGCCACTGTGTCGATCCCATCGGGGCCGGGTTGCTCTGCGTCTGTCATCAATGTGGCGAAAACCGCCCGTTCCATCTTGAGCGGTGCCAACTCCTTGGCCATTGCGGCATCAAGCTTCTCGGCAGCCGTCCGGCGTTTGGCGCGTAGCGTCTGTGCGGCATCATCATAGGCCGCCCTTGCCGCGCTCACCGCAGCCTTCTGTGCCGCAAGATCACGCGCGCCATCATCCAAGACCGCCAAACGGCCGCGTAGCTCATCCGCAAAATCACTTAGGTCGTCAGGCAAAACGCCATGCTTGCGCGCAAGACCGCGGATGGCAAAGAGGCGTTCCTCAACCTCTTCCAATTCAGAGGTGTTGAAAGACAAAGCGTCCAGACAATCCGTTATTTGCCGCTGCGCCTCATCCAGCCCGATCATGACGCGCTCAAGCGCCTCAAGGGGCGCATCCAGCCGCCCCTCGGCATCGCCTGCCACGCCTTGCAACCACCGCGACGCATCACCAACCAAGCCTTCGGCACCTTGCAATCCCAGCGCCTCAGCCGCCTTTGCAATATCGGTGCGGATCTTTTCTGCGGCCTGCATCAGGCGGCGCTGGACATCAAGCGTTGCTTCCTCACCGGCCTCCGGGGCTAAGGCATCCAACTCCGCCACAGCATGGCGCAGGAAATCCTCTTCCGCACGCGCCTCGGCGATCTTTGCTTCCGTGGCTTCCAGCTTGCGCAGCGCTGCAGAAAGCGCGCGCCAGCTGTCCCGCGTTGTGTCCAAAACAGCGCCCAGATCGGCGTAGCTGTCCAGCATCTGGCGGTGACCACGCGGGTTCAGCAGACCACGGTCATCATGTTGGCCGTGCAGTTCTACCAATGTCTCGGACAGATTTCGCAGCACCTCGCCACTCACGCGGCGGTCGTTGACCCATGCTGTTTTGCGCCCGTCACGGGTGTTGATCCGGCGCAGGATCAGCTCATCCTCGGCTGCAATCCCCGCCTGTTCCAGAACGGCATGTGCCGCATGACCCGCGGGCAGATCAAACCATGCTGTCACCTCGCCCTGTTCTGCCCCCTGCCTGACTAGTTCGGCACGGCCGCGCCAGCCCAACACAAAGCCCAAAGCATCAAGCAAGATGGATTTGCCCGCACCGGTTTCACCGGTCAGCACGTTCAAGCCCGGCTGAAATGCAAGTTCCAACCGGTCAATGATCAGCATATCCCTGATGTCTAATCCGCGGAGCATGTCAAAGCCCAAAGGGCGGGGGTGTCCCCGCGATGATTACAACCACTCACCAAGCAACACCTGCCGGTAAATCGAGGCCAGCCAGTTGTCGCCCGCAGCCTCGGCGGCCAAACCCCTGCCTGTCAGCAAAGCAAAACTGGATTCGTACCATTCACTTGATTGATAGTTGTACCCAAGTATTGCGCCTGCAGTTTGCGCCTCTTCCACGAGGCCCAAAGACAGATAGCTTTCCACCAGACGGTGCAGCGCCTCGGGGGTGTGGGTTGTGGTCTGGAAATCCTCAACCACCGTGCGGAACCGGTTAGCGGCAGCAACATAGTGACCACGCTTGAGGTAGAAGCGCCCGATCTCCATCTCTTTGGCAGCAAGATGGTCAAAGGCAAGATCAAATTTGAGCACCGATGTACGCGCATATTCACTGTCTGGATACTGTTCGATCACGCGGCGCAGAGACTGCAAGGCCTGAAAGGTCAGACCCTGATCACGACCGACTTCATCAATCTGATCGTAGTATGAGAGTGCCAAAAGGTAGGCAGCATAGGCGGCATCTTCTTCGGCAGGATAGAAATCCAGATAGCGCTGCGCGGAAGCGCGACTGTTAGGGTAGTCTTCATCGCGATGATAGGCAAAGGCCTGCATGATCAGCGCACGTTGTGCGTATTCGGAATACGGATAAAGCCGCTCAATTTCGCCAAATGTAAAGGCTGCATCATCCGGATTGCCGTTCTCGATCTGCCGCTCACCGCGTTCAAAAATCTCCTGTGCGCTGAGGCTATCCAGCGGTTCACCGCTTGTTTCGCTACTACAGGCCACCAAAACGGCCAAGCTGACGGCGGCGCCAACGCGATACACCCAGCGGCTGGCGGTGCCCTTCTTGACTGACATTTTCGCGTCCTCACTCACACAATGGCTGCTTGACCTGCGGAGTAGCCCCGCGTCGTTTCGCCTTGGTCTAACATAGAAAAATCGGGTGCAAAATGCCTTTTGACAGCACTGGCGATCAACTGTCGGTGCGAGGTTGGATTTAGGCGACTGCGTCCAGATCAGCCAGACTGACGCCCACACCCGGCAATCGTGCGGCAATTTGCACATCACAGGTGACGAAACGCCATGCGTCAGGTTGCTCGAACAAAGCATGCAAAAGCTTGTTCGTCATTGCATGGCCCGCGCGCGAACCAGTGTAGCGCCCGAGGATCGGTGCACCAGCGGTGTAAAGATCGCCCAAAGCATCAAGCATCTTGTGGCGCACGGCCTCATCTGCGTGGCGTAAACCACCAGGTGTCAAAACCTTTTCGCCATCAACAACCACCGCATTTTCGTAGGTGCCGCCCAAGGCAAGCCCATTTGCGCGCATGGCATCAACATCAGCCGCGCGGCAGAATGTCCGGCTGTCGCAAAGCTCGCGCACAAAGGCACCATTGGCCATATTCAACGTCTTTTGTTGACGGCCAATCGCGGCATCGGCAAAGGCAATTTCAAAATCAATCTGCAGCGTGGTGGAGGGCGACAGCTTCGCGCAAGCCTCGCCATCACTCACTTCAACGTCACGCAGAATTTCAATCGCCGTTAATGGTGCTGACAAGCGCACCAGACCGGCCGCCACGACCCCGCGCACAAAGCTGGCGGCGCTGCCGTCAAGAATTGGCACTTCCGGCCCATCAATGTCGATCAGCACATTATGCACACCGCAACCGGCAAGTGCCGCCATGAGGTGTTCAATCGTCGAAACGATCGCACCGGTGTCATTGCTAAGACGGGTATTCAGCGGCGAGACAATCACATTTCGAAAATCGGCTTGCAGCTGGGGCTGCCCCGCAATATCGGTCCGCCGGAAAACGACACCTGTGTTAGCCGCTGCGGGTCTGAGAACGACACGCACAGCTTCGCCAGAGTGCAAACCAGTGCCCTCAAAAACAACGTCAGATTTCAGTGTCGTTTGCACGCCTGTTTCGCCTTTGCAGCATTTTTTCTGACTTTCACAATTATGGTGCAACGCCACATCACTCAACTCACTCTTTGCGACGGACTGAAACACTTATGTTACAAACAATCGCGATTTGAGTGAGGCCGGCATAAGCCCTTGGCAAAAATACAAAAAGGCCGCACGAGGGCGGCCTTCTTATCAACGTTGACGTCACATCAAAGCAACATAAGCGCTGCGCTTAGTTTGCCTGACGGCGCAAGAATGCAGGAATTTCGATCTTATCCTGCTCCTCATTGTGCTCTGGTTCCTCGCGAAGCGCAGTGACCTGTGGCTGAGCACGTGCTGGCTGACGCGGCGCAGTTTCGGCCTGTGCACCCGTCATACGATTGATCAAAGAATTGATCCCGAAGCGCGGTTTATCGGCTTCCGTCGCTGCAGTTGCAGGCGCGGATGTCCGCTGTTGTGGTGCCGCGCCAGTATTGTTTGGAACGCGGTTCACAGCGGCCTGCAAGCGGGCAAGCGCCTCGGGTGAAGGTGTTCCCGGCGCCGCTGCTGCGCGCGGTGCAACAAAGTTGTCAGCTTCGGTCATTTCCGGCTCCTGGCGCGGGGTGTATGCTGGTGGCGGCAGGTCATCAGCAACAACCTGCGGCTGTGGTGCCGGCTGATAGGCTGCGGCTGGTTGCTGCACCTGCGTAGGGGCTTCGAATTCCTCGAAAAGCGTGCGCTCTTGCGCGACAGGTTCGGCAACGGTTGCGGCCGGCGCTTCGTGCAGCGTCTCTTCGACATGCGCTGCGACCTCTGCAACAGGTGCGAGTGGTGCCGCCATCGAACGACGTGGCACAGGTGTCACCGTCGTCTTGGCCAGCGCATCAATCCCTGTTGCAACAACAGACACACGCATCCGGCCTTCCATGCTCGGATCAAGTGTCGAACCGACGATAATGTTCGCATCGCCATCAACCTTTTCGCGGATCTTGTTGGCGGCTTCGTCCAGTTCAAAGAGTGTCAGATCATATCCACCTGTGATATTGATCAGCACTCCTTTTGCACCTTCCAGTGAAATCTCGTCCAGCAGCGGGTTCGCGATAGCTTTTTCCGCGGCCTGAATAGCACGGTTTTCGCCTTCCGCTTCGCCTGTGCCCATCATCGCCTTGCCCATCTCGTCCATTACGGCGCGCACATCGGCGAAGTCGAGGTTGATGAGGCCGGGACGAACCATCAGGTCGGTCACGCCCTTCACGCCTTGGTAAAGGACGTCATCAGCAAGCGCGAAGGCTTCGGTAAAGGTTGTATTTTCATTCGCCAGACGGAACAGATTCTGGTTTGGAATGATGATCAGCGTGTCGACAACTTTCTGAAGGGCCTCTACACCTTCTTCCGCCTGCTTCATGCGCTTGGCACCTTCGAACTGGAAAGGCTTGGTCACAACACCGACGGTCAGCACACCCAATTCGCGCGCAGCTTGCGCAATAATCGGTGCGGCACCGGTACCGGTGCCACCCCCCATGCCGGCAGTGATGAAACACATGTGTGCACCTGCAAGGTGATCAACAATCTGTTCAATGCTTTCTTCGGCAGCGGCCGCACCGACAGATGCACGCGCGCCTGCACCCAGTCCTTCAGTGACCTTCAGGCCCATCTGGATTTTCGCAGTGGCGCGCGACTGCTGCAACGCCTGCGCATCGGTATTAGCGACAACGAATTCAGTGCCATCAAGCTCTTGTTCGATCATGTTGTTCACGGCGTTACCGCCCGCGCCACCAACACCAAACACAGTAATCCGTGGTTTCAGTTCGTCGTGTCCCGGAAGGGAGAGGTTCAATGTCATAACGCGATCCGCCTGTTTTAAAATTGCCCGTGCCCGCGGGCCATTACTGCTTATTGAGACTCATAATAACCAAGTGATGCCGAAAGGTCACGACAAAAACACAAAATCGCCACCAAATCTGGACAAAAATCTGCACTTAACCGCCGGATTTCGGCCAATGGGCAATATCTTGCGCATTACCAGTTATCTTTAAACCATTTGACCGCTCTTTTGAGCGATCTCGCGGGATAATTCTCTGCCGGAATTTCGAAATCCCACCATTCATCTTGTGGGT
Organism: uncultured Loktanella sp.; assembly: GCA_964478505.1. Taxonomy (GTDB): domain Bacteria; phylum Pseudomonadota; class Alphaproteobacteria; order Rhodobacterales; family Rhodobacteraceae; genus Yoonia. The sequence continues at coordinate 1,209 of CAYZKE010000107.1, read as the reverse complement.
TGGCCGCAAAAAGCGTGAGCCCGACAGCGCTGGAAAACGCGGGGCCAATGGCGGCTTGGGGCAAACCTTGCACGCGCAAGGGGCGCCCCAAGCGAACCTGCTGGCCCAGAATTTTGCTGGCCAGACCGTCAAGGCCCGGAATTTGGCTGCCGCCGCCTGTCAGCACAATCTGCTGGCCAGGCAGATGTTCAAAACCCGCCGCGTCCAGACGCTCCCGCACCTCTTCCAGAATCTCTTCGACGCGTGGCCGCATGATGCCGATCAGTTCGGCACGGCTGACCGTGCGGCGGTCATGTTCCCAATCGCCGGTGTCACCACCGATCTCGATCATTTCACGGTCATCCATGCCGGTCGCCACAACGCCACCATAAAATGTCTTGATCCGTTCAGCCGTTGCCGCGGGAATTTGCAGCCCCATCGAGATATCAGAGGTCACGTGATCCCCACCCATCCGAACGCTATCGGCAAAGATCATATGCTTCTTCATAAAGACCGAGATACCGGTCGACCCACCGCCCAAATCAATGCAAGCCGCACCCAGTTCCTGCTCGTCCTCGACCAAGGACGACATGCCCGAGACATAAGCCGAAGAGGCAAGTCCCGCGAGTTCGAGATCACAGCGCTTGATGCAGTAAAAGAGGTTATGGATCGCCGTGGCATCGACCGTCAGCATATGCATATCGGTCTTGAGCTGATTGCCAACCTGACCACGCGGGTCAGCCAGACCTGACCGGTGATCCAGTGCAAAATTCACCGGCTGCGCATGCAAGACTTCGCGGTCCGCGCCATAATCAGGCACATCACAGGACGCCATAACCTGACTGATATCCTGTTCAGTCACCATGCCGCCGCTGACATCAAGCGTACCGTCAAGCCCATAAGACCGCGGACGCGCGCCAGACAAACAGGCGATGACGTGATCCACCCGTACATTCGCCATTTTCTGCGCCGCCTGCACCGCCGTGCGGATGGCGCGCTCGGTTTCCTGCATTGCGTCGATCTCGCCAAAGCGCACACCGCGCGACCTTGTAGTTGCGGCACCGATCACGCGAAACTGCGATTGGCCCGCAAGTGAGCCGACACCGTCGCTGCTGCGAAACTGCTCTGGCCCGTCAAACCGCAGCACCAGGCAGGCGATTTTGGAAGTGCCCACATCCAGAATGGCCACGACGCCCCGCTGCATCGCCGCCTTACGCATTTGCCGCATTG